>CAYRCA010000526.1:0-3578 GCA_964422565.1 uncultured Acidobacteriota bacterium
ATGAGCGTTTTCAGAATCACCTCTTCCGCGGCATTCAGTGGGCTCTCAAGCTTAAATAGCCGGATTGACGGCTCGCTACTCTCGGATCAGCGAGGCGAAGAGCCCGCCGCTGACCACGCCCAGGGCCAGGAAGCTGAAAATCAGCATGAATCCGGAGGGCAGAAAGTTGCCCGAGGCAATAAACTGAAATCCGAAGAACCCGCCCAGAAACATGATGATTCCGAGGCCCGCATAGAGGGCGGCATAGCTGCCTTTGCGGATGGAGTACCCGGCAAAGAGGAGTCCGGCGGCGAAGACGAGCGCGATCACAACCGTAGCGATCCCCTCCGCCTGTACAAGACTGACGGCTCCCGCAACAAACGTCAGGAGAGCATGAGCCAGGACTCCCATAGCGGCGATATTCATGTCGGGCATGATAGCACAGCGGCCTTCCAACATTATCCGACGCACCGGCCGGACGCTCGACCTCTCGGTCGTACATCCCCGCCTTTACAGTCTTTGGACCCGGCGGTGTACTATAAAATCAAATGGCAGTGGATATCGAGAGAAAGCGGCGGCGGCGGGCAGCCAGTCATACCCAGCAGCCCGTGACCGATGACCTGAACCTCCTTCTGACGGTTCTCCCGCCCAACCTTCGGGAAGCCTTGGAAGAGGAAAGCCGGCAGGAGGAGCTGGTCGAGATCGTGCTCGACTTGGGGCGCCAGCCCGAGGCCCGCTATTTTAGCCGGTCGGCCGACCTGGACCACTTCGAGATCACTCGCCAGGACCTGGATTACGTCATCAGCCGGGTGGGGATCTTCGCCGGAGATAACCGGGCCGGAATTGAGCGGACCCTCCACCGCATCAGCGCCATCCGCAACCGCCGCGGCGATATCATCGGCCTTACCTGTCGGGTCGGCCGGGCCGTTACCGGGACGGTGGCCATCATTCGAGACGTCATCGAGAGCGGCAAGAGCCTGCTCCTGCTCGGTCCTCCTGGAGTGGGCAAGACCACCCTGCTGCGGGAATCGGCCCGCGTTCTGGCGGACGAAATGAACCGTCGTGTCGTGGTGGTGGATACCTCCAATGAGATTGCCGGTGACGGCGACGTGCCCCACCCCGGCATCGGGCGGGCCCGGCGGATGCAGGTTCCCGCTCCCGAGTACCAGCACCGGGTCATGATCGAGGCGGTGGAGAACCACATGCCCGAGGTCATCGTCATCGACGAGATCGGGACCGAACTGGAGGCCTCGGCGGCCCGAACCATCGCCGAGCGCGGAGTCCAGTTGGTGGCCACCGCCCACGGCATCACGGTCGACAATCTGATCGTCAACCCCACGCTTTCCGACCTCGTGGGGGGGATCCAGGCGGTGACGCTCTCCGATGAGGAAGCCCGGCGCCGGGGGACGCAGAAGACAGTGCTGGAGCGGAAGGCGCCCCCGACGTTCGACATCCTGGTCGAGATCCACGACCGCAATCGATTGGCGATCTATCCGGATATCGCCGTCGTCGTCGACCGCTTTCTGGCGGGCGGCCGTCTGGCCCCCGAGCTTCGCGTCCGGGACGAGAACGGCGGCTTCACGGTGGAGGAGCCGTCGGAGGGCGGGGAGTTTCCACCCGAGACCCGCTCGGAGGGTCCGGTGGAGCCGGAGCGCTATCCCCGCCGTCAACGCCTGAGGCGTCCGACTCGAATCTATCCCATCGGGATCAGCCGGAGTCGCCTCGATAAAGCGATTCGCGACCTGCGGTCGCCGGTCAAGCTCGCGGATCAACCGGTCAACGCCGACGTCATCCTGAGTCTGAAAGCGCAGCGGAAGAGAGAGCCGAAGAAGCTGAAGCAGGCGCTCGACCAGGGAGTCGAGTTCTTCACGATCAAGAGCAATACCCTGGCGCAGATCAAGGGTTTCTTGGGGGAGAATTTCCCGGCGGCCACCAGCGGAAATCAGCAGCGCGACCTGGTGGAGACGGCCCTGGGGCAGGCCGAGGACGCCATCGTGCGCGTGCAGCGCAACCCTCAGCCGGTCGAACTGACGCCCCAGAACTCTTATGTGCGTCGCTTGCAGCATGAGCTTGTCGGGGAGCACGGTCTGCGTTCCGAGAGCGTCGGCCAATCGCCCTTTCGCCGAGTGGTGGTGTTTCCCGACTAGCCACGGATAGCCACAAGAAGACGCGGATCCGAGGCGCGGCTCGCCTCCATCCGCGGTTGAGGGCTTGCGGAACCGAAAACTCGGGGAGGAGATCGGGCGAAGGGTCTTCCAGGACGTCCGAAAGCCCGGCAAGACACGGGGAGTTGGGGAATGAACCTGGTGGGCGCCGTTTCCATCGTCTACGCCGCGTTGATCGTCTATTCGGGCTGGCTGGGATATGCCGCCGCTGCGAGTTCCGCCTCGGTTGTCATGGGAACGGGGGTCGGTCTGCTGCTCCTCGCCCTGGGCTTGTACTCGCGGCGGGCGGTCTCGGGCGGGTACGCCGTGGGGGCGTTGACCTTCCTGCTGGCCGTATACTTTGCCTACCGGTTCATCGCGACGGAACGGTTCTTTCCCAGCGGCGCCCTTCTTATGGTGAGCTTCCTGGCCCTCTTTCTGATCCTGCTGGGGGTCTTCCTGGCTCTGCGGAACAAGTAGGTCCCGTCCGACAGGTCCGAACGACGACCGGACGAATTTGCCCCCCGATGGTGTGATTTACGATAGGGTGAAGCGGGTGAAGTCTGGATGATTGTTGGGATTCGTCCTGCGTCTCGCCGTCGTCGCCTTCGCCTAAGCACAGCGGCGGTCTCAGTTCGACGAGGAGCGGTCGGGCTACTATCAGAGGTGGTTGGAGCAGACGCCCCACCCCTCCACACTCCCCACGACCGGATGAGGCACCGCTGCGGAATCATTGAGGACGCGCCCGCCGACTACGCCGCCAATCCGAGGTACATGGACGGTCTTGGGGGATCGTGTGTGCTCCCACTCGGTAGACCCACACGCAACCACAGATTCGACCTTCTCTTCACCTGAAGGGGGTTGCCACCACCCCCAAGGAGGACACTAGCACACTAGCCACTAGTGTCATGTCACGCGTGACATGACACTAGTTTCCTCACAGGATTTCCATCCCCTCGTCACGAATTGCACGAAGTTCACGAATCCAGGTTCGCGTCTCCCCCAGTCCAAGAACTTCCCGCCGATTCGTGCAATTCGTAACGGGAACACCTGTCAACCGGCAACCCAATCCAACGCCTGACGACACTTGCGGGCCACCGCCTCGACGGAATAGCGCTTCTCCACCAGGCGGCGGCCTCGAAGACCCGCCCGGGCATCCACTTGGGTCACCACCTCAAGAAATTCCTCGAAGGACCGATAGACGCCGCCGCCGCCGCACTCCAGGACCAGGTCGGCGACCGGCGACGGCGCCCGCGCAACCACCGGCTTGCCTCGCGCCCAGCCCTCGAGCGCGGCGATCGAGAGGCTCTCGAGAACGGAGGAGACCACCACCGCCCGGCATCTTCGCAGAAGCGCGTCCTTCTCCTGTTCCGTCACCTCGCCCAGATACCGAACATGGTCGGGGATCCCGATCTGCGCCGGTCCGCCCACCACCAGATCGACCTTGGCCCGCCG
>CAYRCA010000527.1:0-3573 GCA_964422565.1 uncultured Acidobacteriota bacterium
CCAGATGAAGACGCCCCCACAGGAGGAGGACGAAGGCGAATGTCATCAGGGAGAGAGAGTCGCCGACCTCGAGATCGGGCCGGTACGCAGCCGCCCACACGACCAGCGCCAGGGCGAGGAGTCCGGGGAGCGCCCCGGCCGAGTGCCCGAAACGCCGCACGGCGGACAACTCCCCCCTCCTGTCCCAGACCAGGTAGAGGAAAATCAGGGGAACGAGTCCGATGTGGGAATAATGGGCGTTGTTCAGGGAAAGCCGCGCCAGCTGGATGAGGGGACTCAGGAAAAGGAGCGAGGCGATCCCGCACAATACAAGCCAGGTGGTCATTCGACCTGGAATCGCCTCGAAAAGATTTCTCAACCTTGCTTCCATAAAGCCCGCAGCCCGTCCGTCGACCCTCAGCAATTTGCGGGCCGGCGGCGCGCCCACCCGGATATCGGGGGACGGAGGGGAGAGAAGAGCCGGGATTCTCTTCCGGTTTCATCACGCTTTTCGCGCCGCCCCTCGGAAAACCGGAGGGGCCCTCTCGGGGACGGCCGGCCGCTGTCGCCTGTGGAATCGCCGACACAGATTATAGCGGAGAGTATGGTCGGTCAGGTTTCGAAACTCCGGACTTCGCGCGTTCCGCAACCTGCAACCTCTGCAACCTTCAACCTCTTTCAACCTTTCAACTCGCCATTCCCCTACAAGCCGGCTGTGGAAGACGCGTTCGAGATTGTGGCGTCGGGTTCCACTTCGGCCGCCGTTGGGAGCCCCCGTCGATCAGGGTGCAAGTCTCTTGGAATCAAGGCTGCGGGGGACTCACGACCCGCCGGGGGGAGAGGGGCATCGGAGTGGAACGGCCCTTGCATCACCGCATTTCGAGATTCGACTAGAGGACTCCCCGCCCCACAACAGATTTGGGGCGAACCTGTAACTGAGAGAGCGAAGCTTTGTCCGGTGCCGACGGGCGTGACCGAGTCGTGATCGATTCAACGGCACGTCCGAGGCGTCTGGGTCCGTAACAACATCAGTGACAACAGTTGAGTAAGGAAATCGGGTATGAATTCCTCGTTAGCACAGAACCTGGGGTGGGCCGGGACCGACGCAGGCAGGGTCCCCCAGGAGGCCATACTTTCGGAGGTGGCGTTTCAACGCATTCTGGTTTTGGAGCGGAAACGGTCGGAGCGCTCCGGTAAGCCCTTCGTCCTGGTCTGTGTCGATGTGTCCCGGTTGCGGGGCGAAACCGGCCAGATCGATCCCGTGGTCCGGGACACACTCTTCTCATCCATCCTCTGCTCCTTTCGGGAAACCGACCTGGTGGGCTGGTACAGCGAGCATCGGGTGGCCGCGGTTGTGCTTACCGAACTGGGGGGCGGGGAACGCGACACGGTTCGTTCCACGATTCAGCAAAAGGTGGACCGATCTATCCTCTGCCGCTTGCCGTCCGAGCTTTCCGGCCAGGTTTCCGTGGCCGTCCACTACTTTCCCGAGGATCGGGTTGCCGGAATTCCCGAGGGGATCCAGGAGGTCCTCTACCCGGACCTGACCGGCCGCGGCAAGGACCGTCGTGCGGCGGGCACCCTGAAGCGCGCCCTGGACCTGGCGGGCAGCCTGGCGATGCTGTTGATTCTGTCTCCCGTGCTGCTGCTCATCGCCGCCCTGATCAAGTTGACCTCCCCGGGGCCGGTCTTCTTCCGCCAAGAGCGCGTGGGCCGTTTCGGCCGGCCCTTCCAGTTTCTGAAGTTCCGGTCCATGGACATCAACGCCGACTCCTCCCTGCACGAGGAATACATCGACGGGTTCATCAGGCTGGGCGCGGGGACCGGCCGATCCGAGGACGGCAGGCCGATCTTCAAGATCGTCCAGGATCCCCGGGTGACGCCCATCGGGCGGATTCTGCGCAAGACGAGCCTCGACGAACTGCCGCAGCTCTTCAACGTGCTGAAGGGGCAGATGTCCCTGGTGGGTCCCCGTCCTCCCATTCCCTACGAGCTGAAGCGGTACGACCTGTGGCATCGCCGCCGCATCCTGGAGGTGAAGCCGGGCATCACCGGCTTCTGGCAGGTCCGCGGCCGCAGCCGCACCACCTTCGACGAGATGGTGCGCATGGACCTCCACTACGCGAAGCATTGGAACCTCTGGCTCGACCTCCGGCTCCTCCTCGAGACCCCCTTGGCCGTAGTCCGAGGCGACGGCGCCTGCTGACCGCTCCTCCGCCGGGTCCCGCGAGTTTCGAGTTTAAAGTTCCGAGTTTCGAACTCCGCTGGGCCCGCCGGACGCCGTTGCCCGCTGGGATGGGGCTTGTTGAGGTTCCCTGGCTCCGAGTTCCCAGTTGCCCCCGGATCGTGGCGCGGGCATCTTGCCCGGCATTTTGCCCGTGACCATCGGGTCCCGCAACCAACCCGGGACCCGAACCTCGAAACGGGGGAACTTCGGAACCCGGAACCCGAAACTTCGGAACTCGGAACTCGGAACTCGGAACCGCCCAATGCCACCCCTACCGGCCGTCGATTAGAAGGTGAACATGAACAGCAACATCCGGATCGGCGTTATCGGCTACGGCTACTGGGGGCCCAATATCGTCCGCAACTTCATGGGGTTGAGCGGCTGCGAGGTGGCGGCCATCGCGGACCGGGACGAGCAAGCGCTGGAGCGGGCGCGCCGGCTTTACCCGGGCGTCGAGCTGTCCACCGACCCGAGGGAGATCCTGACCTCCCCGAGGATCGACGCGGTGGGGGTGATCACGCCCGTCTCGACCCACTACGAGTTCGCCCGCCTGGCTCTGGAGAACGGCAAGCATGTCTTCGTGGAGAAGCCCTTCACCAGCACCTCCGACCAGGCTCGGCGGCTGATCGACCTGGCGGGCGACAGGGGCCTGCGCATCATGGTGGACCACACCTTTCTCTTTACCGGCGCGGTGCGCAAGATCAAGGAGCTGGTGGAGGAGGGGACGCTGGGCAACCTTTTCTACTACGATTCGACGCGTGTGAACCTCGGCCTGTTCCAGCACGACGTCAACGTGGTCTGGGACCTGGCGCCGCACGATCTGTCGATCATGGACCACCTGATCCCCGGCCGACCGGAGGCGTTGGTGGCCACCGGGCAGACCCACTTCAACGGTCTGGAGGACGTCGCCTACATCACGGTCTACTATCCCGGCGCGCTGATCGCCCATTTCAACGTGAACTGGCTGTCGCCGGTGAAGATCCGCATGACCCTGATCGGGGGGGAGAAGCGGATGCTGGTCTGGAACGACGTGGAGCCGGACGAGAAGATCAAGCTCTACGACAAGGGTGTGGAGGTCCAGACTCGGGGCGAGGTCTACGACCTGCTGGTCAGCTACCGCTCCGGCGATATGCTGGCGCCGAAGGTGGAGCCGGTGGAGGCGTTGAAGCTCGAGACCCAGTCCTTTCTGGACTGCATCGCCAACGGCGAGACCCCTCACAACGACGGCGAGGCGGGCCTGCGCGTCGTCCGCATGCTCGAGGCCGCCGACCAGTCGATGCGCAACCGGGGAAGGCTGGTGGAGCTCTGGCAATAGGAGTTAGGAGTTAGGAGTTAGGAGTTAGGAGTTAGGAGTTAGGAGTTAGGAG
>CAYRCA010000528.1:0-3563 GCA_964422565.1 uncultured Acidobacteriota bacterium
CGCGAAGTAGAGTCCCAGCACCAGAAGATCCAGCCACGTCAGATGTGAGTTCACGCTTCGCTCAACTCCTCTTCAGCGGGCAGCCGGCGGCAACCGAAGAACTCTCCCGTGCTCACCGGCTCCGCTGCCGACTCCTCGCTCCCGACCAGGAAACTCGCCCCCGCAAAGCCCCCCAACCCCCAGTTCCCAGTGCCCGTTCCATCCCTTCGGGTGCGCTCACGGCCACTCGCTCCTAGAAAAATCAAACAACCGCACGCCGAAACCCGAAACCCGGAACTCGGAACTGGGAACTCGGAACCCGAAACCGCCCCCTCACCGCTCCCGAACCCAAGCCTCGTTGAACCGCGCGTACTTGATGGTCCGGTGGCCGGGCCGGCCCGCGTAATGATAGCTGTAGACGACGTGGAGCGTGCCGTCGGTCCCCTGGATTACGGCGGGGTAATGACTCCGATTGGCCTCGTCCCCCCGAGGATCGTGTTCAAGCCGCCGCTTCCACCTCCAGGTCTTCCCCTCGTCGTCGGAAACGGCGGCGGCCAGACTGTGCCTGCCCCGCTCCGTGTCGTTGTAGACCAGCAGCCAGCGGCCGTTGCGCAACGTCACCAGATCGCAGCCGCTGCCCGGGTTGGGTAACTCGGAGTACTCGACCCGGCTCCAGGTCTCCCCGCGATCGCGAGACGCGCTCACGTGAAGCCGCTTCGGAGGCGGCCCGTTGTCGCGCATGTAGGCTACCAGCGCGCCGTCCGCCTTCATCGCGATGGCCGCCTGGATGTTGCCCAGGCCGACGATGGGCTCGCTGAACGTCCAGCTCTCTCCCCAGTCGTCCGTGATCGCCATCAGGGAAAAGGAGAATCCATCCGAATACAGAGGAAGGATCATGCGCCCCCCTTCCAGAAACACCGGCTTGTTGTAGCTCTGCCAGCCGATTCGGCGCATGAGTGGAAAGCCCATCTCCCGATTGGTGTGGGTGCCGTCTTCATGGTACAGGTGGCCTTCGCGCATCAGGTCCGTCCCGGCGGCGCGCGCCAACGCCCGTTCCACCCGCAGATCCCACCGGGCCCAATTTCCCTCGGGGTCGTCACTCTCCTCACCAAGAAAGCCGATCGCCTCCAGATACTCCCGATAGGCTTCGGTCTTCTCCCTGACGGCCCGCACAAAACGATCCCCCGGTTGCACGCCCCGCTCCGCGCTGTCGCCGGGCTTGACGTGGAGCACCTCCTGCCAGTCCCAGGCCGGCGGCCCCTGCGCCATCATGTAGTTGGTGCTGATCCGGTACTTGGGCAGGGAGGTTTCCCACAGATTCGCCAGCACCGTGTACCAGAGGAGCCAGAGCCGGTCCCGCCCATCGATAAACAGGACCGGGTTGATGTCGGGAAAGCCGGGCGTGTCGGCCAGATCGAAAGGCTCACTCCAGGACGACTCGCCCTTGCGCAACCGGGCTCCCCGAATGAGCACGTCGTCCGCCCAACGCTCCCCCGACCCCTCGAACCAGGCCGCCAGGAGATCCCCGTTCGGCAGTTCGACGACCGAGGGGCCGTGTACGTGCAAATCGATGGGCTCGAAAACCTCCATTGCCCGGTAGAGGGGAGGGGAAAGGTCATCATCGAGTCCGATCGGAGAAAGCGCGCAGGCCGTCGCGCCGAGAAACGTCGCGGCCAGCGTCGCCCAACGCTTTGCCCAAGAAAAGCTTCCGTTCATCGAGATCTTAGTCCTTCCGCTGGGTCGGTGGGGAAAACCAAGCCTGCAAACCGGCCTCTATCCCGAATCAGGAACGCCCCCCGCGCCTTGCCCGCCCGACGGAGCCGGAGGGGGGCGAAAATCGGTGCCGCCACCGCGGAACGGCCTCTTCGACCCGGGAAAGACGGGGGCTTAGCGACATGAACTTGCCGGCAAGCTTTTTCCCCCTCCCGGAGATGCGATGCGAGAAGCCAGCCTCTCCCGGGGGCCGGAAGCCGGACGCATTGCAAGAGTTGGTTGTTTCACGATGGAGGGGCTCGTTCCGCTATTCCGGGACCGATGTTAGGGGCGTGACAGGTCCCTGTCAACCTTGAGACACCTTGAGACCTTGAGACACCTTGAGACGAACCTTGAGCCGAACCGATTTTTCCGGATGCCGTCGACTTTCCGGAGCCGCTTGACAGGCCAACGGCAACCGATTGAGGATGAGTCCCTTATGAAAGTACTCGGCGTCATACCCGCCCGTTTCAGGAGTACCCGCCTGGAAGGCAAGATTCTGGCCGACATCTGCGGCAAGCCGATGGTGCGACACGTTTACGAGCGGGCCCTCAAGGCGCGCTGCCTGGACGAGGTCCTGGTGGCCACCGACGACGAACGAATCCTGGCCGCGGTGGAGCGGTTCGGGGGGAAGGCGGTGATGACCGCCGAATCACACACCTCCGGGACCGACCGAGTCGCCGAGGTGGCGGCGGGGACCGACGCCGACGTGGTGGTGAACGTTCAGGGCGACGAGCCGATGCTCGACCCGGCGATGATCGAGGAAGTGGTCGCTCCATTTCATTCCGACCCAAGGGTCGAGATGGCGACGATCAAGAAACGGATCCTGGACGAAGCCGACTTCGCCGATCCGAGCGTGGTGAAGGTGGTCGCGGATCGCGCCGGATTCGCGCTTTACTTCTCCCGTTCCCTGATTCCCTACCCGCGGCGGCGCACGAGGGACTTCCAGGTTTTCGAGCATATCGGACTCTACGCTTACACGCGGGAGTGCCTCCTCGGGCTGGCCTCCCTGGCTCCCACTCGCCTGGAGGAGATCGAAAGTCTCGAACAACTGCGGGCGATCGAAAACGGCGTCCGGATTCTGGTGGTGGAAACGCGTGGCGAGGGGGAGCTTCTCTCGGTCGATACCCAGGCCGATCTCGACAAGGTCCGTCGGATTCTCGAGGATACGGAATCATGATCAGACCGGAGCGAGAGACGGTGGCCGAGTGGGAAGCTTCCCTGGAAGCCGCCAGCCGAGCCCATCTGCGCGAGGCCGCCGAACGGATCGTCGCGGCAAAACGGAGGGGCGGGACGGTCCTGGTCGCGACCGGAAGCGGCCCCAACATCCATGAGGGCGTCACCACGCTGATCGCGGAGATGATGCACAAGGGGATCGTCGACGGCGTTCTGACCAGCTCGGCCGTGGTGGCCCACGAGATGGCCGGCACCCTGGACCGGGTGAGGCGCGTCCCCGTCTCGGAATTCCCCGGGGTCGGCGTCGCTCCGGAACTCCTGCCCCGGGGGGGGATGTTCGAGGTCACCGAGTTCTCGGCCGAGCGGCGGGCCGCGCTGCGGACCGAAATTCCCTCCGGCTGGGATCTGTACGACCGGATTGCGGAGCTGCCCGGAGATACGATCATCAAGGCGGCCGGCAACATGGCGTGGCCGATGGGCCCGCGAACGGAGTCGTTGGCGCGGGAAGCCGAGGCGCTGGCGAAGGAGAGCGGGCTCTTCCTGGAGTGCGTGGCGGGTTTCGGGGCCGATCCCCGCACCATGATCGGCGCCAGCGCCCGCCTCGATCTGCCGGTGGCGGTCTCGATCCCGCAACTGGTCGGCGGCGGGGCGGTCGG
>CAYRCA010000529.1:0-3561 GCA_964422565.1 uncultured Acidobacteriota bacterium
CAGCAACCCGCCGATCTCCCGGGTTGTCCCATGAGCCTCGATGAAGTACTTGATGGCAAAGGCCCGAAAAGGGAAAACAACGGAGTAAAAGACCACACAGAGCGCCACGATGTACCAGAAGGCGCGGTCGAATCGGTAGAGGTTTCGGATCTCCAGCCTCTCCGTCTCCTCCCCCTCCCCCAGCGCATAGCGCTTCTGGGCGCGGGATTCCATGATCCAGTAGAGGACCGCTCCGGTGACGCACAGGCTGGCGATCCCGGCCGCCAGAAAGAGGGGATCCTGCCAGTTGGTATACAGAGGCCGCGCCCAGGCGGGAGAGAGATCCGCCGAAAACGAACCAAGACGGGCAATCATCAGGTTGATCCCGAAGGCAAAGCTCAATTCCTTACCCTTGAACCACTTCGCAAGGGCAGTGGTCACCGCCACGATGAGGGGCTCGGCGCCCAGTCCCAGCAAGAACCGTCCCGCGGCCATAACTTCGAAGAGAGGGGAGGCGGCGATGACGACGGAAGCCACCAGACAAATGACACCGAACGCGAAGATGGAGAAGCGCGTCCCGAAACGGTCGATGATGTACCCGCCCAGGAGGAGCACCAAAACGGCGGCGATACTGTAGACCGAGTAAAGCAGGCCGAGCTGCTGATCCGAGTATCCGAGCTGTGACTTCAGGAGGTCGAATACCGGGGCGGCGGCGTCGTACACATAGTAGTTGCCGAACATCGCCAGGCTGATGAAGACAAGAACCGTCCACCGATAGGACGGGGGCGGTTCGGGGCGCGATGGGGTTCCCGGGGCGTGACTCATCGGATTTCCCTCTCTTCGTTCGAACGGAATCCTGGATCGACTTGGCTCGCTTTCAGTTTGGGACTCGCTTCGAGTGAACCGCACCTCCCGGTCTCGACGAACCCTTCGGAGAGTGCTCCCCCCGGCCCCGCGCACCAAGACCCCGCCGCGAGAGGGGGGAGTCCCTCCTACAGATCTCTCCAGCCGCCGGATTCGCTGGATCTGTAGGCCGCCTCCATGACGACGACGGCGTCCATCGTGGCCTCCAGATCGCGGTCGAGTTCCTCCCGGCTGACCTCGCCCCGCAGGATGGCGATCAACCGGTCGACCCGGCTCGGCACGCCTTCGCCCGGCTCGACGACCTGTCCCGGCCGGCCGGGACCAACGTGGCGATACCCGGACCCATCGTGCCACAAGGACCCCTCGGAGCCTACGATCTCCAGCCCGCCGATCCCGCCGGTCTGGGTCCAGGCCGCCTCCACTCTACCCAGAACACCGGAGGCGAACTCCACCTGGGCCACCCCGAAGTCGTCCACCCTGGGATAGATGCCCGATTCGTTGCGGATAGCCGCCCAGACACGCTCGACGCTCCCAAATAGCGTCAGCGCCAGATGGATGGCGTGAGTCCCCATATCCATGAACGCGCCGCCTCCCGCCAGTTCCGGATCCGTGAACCAAGCCAGGTCGGGGTTGTCAAACCACCGACCGTACGCAGCGTGATGGGAGTTGCGGAAGTTGATGCGCGTGATGTCGCCCAAGACGCCCTCGTCGACCAAGTCCTTTACCTCCCGCATCTCCCCTGAGAAGGGGAGGAAATATCCGCAGAAGAGGGGGGTATGATGCTTCTCCAGCAGCGCCCTCACAGCATTCAGATCCTCCGTAGTTGTCACCAGCGGCTTTTCGCAGAATACCGGCTTGCCCGTGGGCAGCGCCCGCTCCAGCAGGGGCAAGTGGCGGGTGTTTTCCGCGCAGATGATGAAGCCGTCCACCGCCGAATCACCCAGGACCGCGTCGAGGTCCGGCTCGAAGGGAACATTGAATTGTTCCGCGTAACGCCTGCCCCGATCCTCCACGTCGTCCCACACGTAAGCCGTCCGGCGATCCTCCCCCGCGTCCAGGTTGTTCATGAAACTCCGTGTGTGTGTGTGGGCGGTGGACAGAATTGCAACGCTGTAGACCCGGTCTCCGCCGGCCCGAACGGTCGCGCCCCGGGTTCCCTGCAGGATGAACGGCGCACCCGCTGCGACCGCCGAGGCACTCCGCAGAAAATTTCTTCGGCTCACTTCCTGTTCTTCCTTCATGACTTGGCCCTCCAGCCCTCCGCGCGATCGATCCGTCAATCGAACCCGACTTAGCCTACCGGTATGAGACCGCGGCCGCAATGGTACTCCTCCCAACCAAGGCTCGGGGCGAAACCGGCGACGCGACTTGCGGGAGGTCGACCCCTAGCGGTCCGTCCCGCCCGCGACATTGGCGCGCCTTCCCGTGGGAGTTCCGTGGGCGGGAAGAAAACCCGGAGCGCAGGCGGGATGGGTTGGGCAAGAAAACCGGAGCGCACTTCGACAACGGCCCCGACCTGTCTTGTAAGCGCGATCACAGAATCTACCACCTGAACGGCGTTCAAATAGGATGCCATGGCACCGCTCTCCTCCGTCGAGCCCGACCACCGGCGCACGCCGGTCGAACTGGAGGTCCAGGATTTACCTCCTCTTCCTCAGGTGGCCGCCAGAGTGCTGGATCTGACAAGCAACGACGAGGTCGGAACCGGGCGGCTCAGTAAGCTGATCGAACGGGATCAGTCGCTAACGGCGAAGATATTGCGCATCGCGAACTCCGCCCACGTCTACAGCACCCGGGAGATCAAGACGGTCAGGCAGGCGGCCGTGATGTTGGGGAGCGACCGGATCCGATCGCTGGCCATGGAGGCGGCCCTGGGTCCGATTCTCCGTCAGGGGCGCCTGGGCCCCAGACTCTGGATCCATGCGCTGGCGGTGGGAGTGGCATCGCGAGAAATCGCCCGATCCGCCGGATACTCCGATGCGGAGGGAGCCTTTGTCGCGGCCTTGCTGCACGACATCGGCAAGTGGCTCTTCGCCGCCCAACACCCCAGCCGTTTCGAGCGATCCCTGGAGTTGCTCCGCCAGCGCCCCGAGCTATCGACGGTGGAGGCCGAACGGGCCACCCTCGGCTTGGCTCACACCGAAGCGGGAACCCTTGTCACCATTTACTGGCGCCTTCCAGCCGAGATCAGCGAGGTCATCCTTCATCATCACAACCCCACCGCTTCGAACCTCTGTCCCAAGCTGTGCTCCATCGTCCACGTCGCCGACGCCGTCTGTCTCGATCTGGGCGCGGGACTGACCCAGCTTCCGGGACCGGCCCCCAAGGACCCCACCGCCGATGCGATGCTGAACCTGGGCGCGGATCGCCTCGCCCAACTGTCGGAGACGGTGCGGGAGCAGTTGCGGCAGGAAGACAGGCCGGGCCTCGCTTCGTCGTGAATGCCCCCGCGCAGCAAGCCTGTCGCGGTGCGGCGGCTGTCGAAATAGCGTGGCGCCGGCTTCCGGGGGCGGCAGCGAGATTGAGCGCTGCCTGGGGCGCACAAGACGCGTGCGTCCGCCCCCGAACTTCACTTCTCCCAGGGGTTTCCCCTGTTCCTCCACTGCTGGACATCGCCGTCCACGTAAAGAACGTCAAACCCGTGCCGCCGCAACAGGGCGGCGGCCACCGCCGAGCGGCCGCCAGCCGAGCAATGGACCATCCACTTACCCTCTCTCA
>CAYRCA010000530.1:0-3548 GCA_964422565.1 uncultured Acidobacteriota bacterium
CGTCTTCCGGGGTCTGGCCGCGCGCGGGGAGCCGGTTCGGGGCGCGGGCGTCAACGAACGACGCGAATCTTGACGGGGAGCGAAATCGGTCATTCGCGGTCGGCCTCGCCGCGCCTCTCCCGGATCAACTCTTCGACCACCCCGCTCGGCCTGGCGCCGCCGCAGGCTCGGTCGACCCAATTCTGGAGCTCCGCCGGATCCGACCATTCTTCGGACGTGGACATCACTTGGGGAAGACGGCGCTCACCGGGAGAACGAGTTCCGGGACGTACCCGGCGGCAAGTTCTTCGCCGGGGCCGTGGGCGGTCGACTCTTCGTACCCCGACGGGCCGGGCCGGCGGAAGGCCTCGACCCTCTTCTCGGACAGGACGACGAGCCAGACCTCGGGAATGCCCGCCCGGGCGTAGAGCCGCAGCTTGACGCCCCGGTCGTACGCCTCGGAAGAATCCACCACCTCCACGATCAGGAGAACGTCCTCCGGGCCCGGATGGGCCGCCTCGTAGTCGTCCGCTCGGGCGCGCAGAACGCTCACGTCCGGCTGGGGCTCCGAGTACGGGTCCAGCCGGACCGGATTCTGGATGCGCACCAGGTACCTTTCTTCCGGAAGCATCCTCAGAGAACGATTCAACCGGTCCACCACTGCGGCGTGCCTGCTTCCTATGGGCGTCATCTCGACGATCTCCCCCTCGATGAGTTCCACCCGGTCGTCTTCCTTCAGAATGCCCGACTCCGCCATGCGGTAGTAGTCGTCCACACTGAAACGACGGCGAGGCGTCGACAGGCTCATATCGATCATCTTAGCAGCACCCGGTAAAAACCGATAACCGACGCCGACACGGACGGCGGTACCCACCGCCTCGGGTCGGGGAGCGTTCCCCGTCGGGTTGAAAGCGGGGATGGTCGCGGTTCCCGACAGAACCCTTCTTGGTCGTCCCGCCTCCGATTTTTCGATCGGGGGGTGAAACGGCACGCCCGTGTCGGCGTCGGCTCATCGTGCCCGAAAGAGGATCTCGGTCGTCGTCGAGGTTTCGCCCGATCGGATAAACCTCCCGGCCACGTAGCCGGCCGCCGCTCCCACGCCAACGCTGACTGGGATCGTGGCGTACCCGAGCGCCACCTCGTCTCCCCGGTTGTTCCAACCGATCAAGAAACCACCCGCCGCTCCGATTCCGAGCATCAGAAGCCCGCGGTGCTTTTCGCGGTGCTTGACGAGCAGAATCTCCGCAACGGCGTTCCTCGGGACCTGGATGCCTCTGCCCTCTATCAGAACAACGATCTCCTGATCGGTTATCTCCTCGAACCGTCCCTCCAGTCGACTTCCGTCTCTCGTCGTTACGACGATCTCGCTTCCCCTGCCGAGGATTTCGACTTTTTCCCAGCGTCCCGGGATGGATTCACCACGAACCGATGGGATCGGCGCCAGGGCCAGGGTCCCCAGAACGATCACCGTTCGCGCCATGGCTCCGTTTGTTTGTCTCATTCCCCTTCCTCCAAAGGCCCAAACCTCACGAGCTCTGCGATCCCGGACTGCGTTGCATGGGATAACGTCGTGCGGATTCACGCCGCGGCCGAGGTACGACGGTTTCCGCGACGAATTTCGAAGACGGGCATCGGCGGAGTCGACCGTGCGACCGAGGCGGCGGAACGATTCAGCGAGGGGATTGCTCCCCCCCGGATAGCATACGAACCGTGAGGAAGCGCGCCCGAGGAGATTCGAGAGCCGACGGCGGGTAAGGCGACTTCGGAGAAACACGAGATTCCGGTCATGCCGGCCACCAGCTCGCCCGAACTATCAATGCGAGGCGTTTCCATGTTGAGCGGCGCGACCGGCGGGCGCGTTCCTTATGGATCATTTGGGGAAGACGGCGCTCACCGGGAGAACCAGTTCCGGGACGGAGCCGGCGGCGAGTTCTTCGCCGGGGCGGTGGGCGGTCGACTCTTGATACCCCGACGGGCCGGGTCGACGGAAGACCTCGACCGCCTTCTCGGAAAGAACGACGAGCCAGACCTCGGGGATGCCCGCCCGGGCGTAGAGCCGCAGCTTGACGCCCCGGTCGTACGCCCCCGAGGAATCCACCACCTCCACGATCAGGAGAACGTCCTCCGGGCCCGGATGGGCCACCTCGTAGTCGTCGTCTCTGGCGCGCAGAACGCTCACGTCCGGCTGTGGCTCCGAGTGCGGGTCCAGCCGGACCGGATTCTGGACGGCCGTCAGGTAACGCTTTTCCGGCAAGGTCCTCAGGACGCGATTGAGGCGATTCACCACTGCGGCGTGCCTGCTTCCTATGGGCGTCATCTCGACGATCTCCCCCTCGATGAGTTCCACCCGGTCGTCTTCCTTCAGAATGCCCGACTCCGCCATGCGGTAGTAGTCGTCCACACTGAAACGACGGCGAGGCGTCGACAGGCTCATATCGATTATCTTAGCAGCACCCGGTAAAAACCGATAACCGACGCCGACACAAAAGGCGGCGTTGGGGACTCGACCAGAGCAAGGCGCCGCCCGGCGATCCTTCGTCTCCCCCAAACGCAGCCGACCGACTTGGCCGAAGACGTCTGCGGCCCCGGGGCGGCTCGGTCGTCCAGGACGCTTGGTCTATTTGGGCGGGCATCCAAAGCCAAGGGGCCACGGCCTGTCGGCCCCGTGCGGGGCCTCGTGCTCGTCGAATGCCGCGATCATGGGGGACGGGCTGGTCCCGCAGCCCTGCCGGGGGATGCGGCTCCTCTCCCAGACGCTCCACTCGCGATATGAACCTACTTTGAACTTCGAACTCCTTTGCCGGAGACGGGAGTTCCCAGTTCTTAACCTCCCGCGCGCGGGAGGGTGGGACGCTCACTCCTCTCTCCTCTCTCCTCACTGCTCACTGCTCACTGCTGCCTCCATCCCCAAAACCCAGCCCCCAGATAGCCGCGGTGGCGAGCTCCAGACAGTTGCCGGCGGGGTCGCGGAAGTAGAGAGAGCGGCCTCCGGCGGGCCAGGAAACCTCCGCTTCAATCTCCACGCCTCGCTCCAGGAGATGGCGTCGCCACTGGTCCAATCGGTCTTCTGAGACGCTGAACGCCACGTGTCCCGGCCCCCTCGCGCCGTGGGGGGGAACCTCTCCCGCGGGCTTTCCGCTGGCGGCCGGATTGAAGAGAAGGAACAGGGCCGACCCGCAGCGGAAGAAGACATGGCGCCCCTCGGCGCGCGCGAACGACCGGAGCCCCAGGACGGACCCGTAGAATTCCTCGGCCCGCTCCAGGTCGTCGACGTATAAACAGGTTTCCAAGATCCCCTCCAAGCGGGGAGGGTCGCCCGGGGGGTGGTGGGCTGCCACTTGTCTCCGACTCCTGTCGCCTGAATACCTGAGTAATAGATAACAGAGTTTCCGTGGCGAAGTCACGCGGAGCACCCGTCGACCTGGGTTCTGCCTGTACGACCCGGTTCGTCGGCGCGAACCTGCCGCGGGCGCCCGTTCAAGGGCCGGGGGGCTCGCGCAGAAGGTATTCGAGCAGCTCCGACCACCAGGACGCGTCCGGGTGGGAGGGCCAGGTGTTGTGGCGGGCTT
>CAYRCA010000531.1:0-3543 GCA_964422565.1 uncultured Acidobacteriota bacterium
AGTTTCGAGCGTCGCGTTTCTACTACTCCAACGACCGGGCGCGCACTTGGCAAGGTCCCTACCAACTGCCGGATTTCGGTCAACCGCGGCTCATGGCGCGGACCGACTACATTGTGGAAGGCAAGCATGAGCTGACCGTTTTTCTGACGGCGGCGAAAGCCGACAACCGCGAAGGCCGGATCATCTGCGTTCGCACCACCGACGGAGGGAAGACCTGGAGCCTCGTGGCCTTTGTCGGGCCGGAGCCGGCGGGTTTCTCCATCATGCCTTCTTCGGTGCGTCTGTCGCCGAACCGGATTCTGACTACCATCCGTCGCAAGGAAGGGGAACGGCACTGGATCGACGCCTGGGTGACCGACGACAACGGTGCCAGCTGGAGGTGGCTGAACCGGCCCGCTCCCTCCACGGGGGGCTCGGTGGGGAACTCCCCGGCCCTCATGATGCTCAGGGACGGGCGGCTACTGCTGGTGTACGGGTACCGTTCCCCGCCCTACGGCATTCGCGCCCGTCTCAGCGCCGACAACGGGCTCACTTGGGGCGGGGAGATCGTTCTGCGCAGCGACGGCGGCAACTGGGACTTGGGCTACCCCCAAATCATCCAGCGGACGGACGGAAAGATCGTCGTCGCCTACTACTTCAATTTTCTGTACGACTGGGAAAAGGACGGCCCGCCCCTTGCTGAAGACGCGCCGGGTCGCGAACCGTATATTGCGGCCACTATATGGGATCCGGGCGAGGGGTCGGGCTTGGGATTTCAGCCCTGAGGAAGCGCGATGAGACGATTGTCGATTGGCTTGATTTGTGTACTTCTCGGCCCCGGCATGTTGGGTTGTGAGCCCGGTATGTCGAACGGTGAGACGCTGGCTGAGGCGGCGGCCGTGGAACACTTTGTAGTGTGGAAAGAGGCGGGACGCTTCGGCGGCTGGCCTGCCAACCACGGAATGTGGAGTTGGGGGAACGAGATCGTGGTGGGATTTCGCGCGGCGCATTTCAGGAAGGTTGAGCGGGGCCATGCCGTCGACCGCGAGAAGCCGTCCGAGGAATGGCAGGCGCGCAGCCTCGATGGGGGCAGAACCTGGAGCGTCGAGAAGCCGCCTTCCATCGTGCCGCCACACCTGGGAGGTGCCGAACCGACGGACTGTCCCGGCCATCTGGACTTCACCCACCCCGATTTCGCGCTCATGTTCCGCATGACCAGTGCCCACGCCGGCGCGTCGCGTTTCTACTACTCCAACGACCGGGCTCGCACCTGGCAGGGGCCTTACAGCCTGCCGAATTTCGGCCAGCCGGGCATCGCAGCCCGTACCGACTACTTGGTGAACGGCCCCCATGACCTGATGATCTTCGTCACCGCCGCCAAGCGGAACGAGCGGGAGGGGCGGGTGATGACGGCGCGCACCACCGACGGGGGCGGGAGTTGGGAATTTGTTTCCTGGATCGGCCCCGAGCCGGAGGGTTTTTCGATCATGCCCGCCTCCCTCCGCCTGTCCCCCACACGGATCCTGACCCTGCTCCGGTGCCGGGAGGGGGAACGGCGCTGGATCGAGGCCTGGACTTCGGACGACAACGGTCAAACCTGGCGATTCCTCAACAAGCCCGCACCGGAGACGGGCGACGAAGACGAACGGCTGGAACATCGGGGACGAGATACTCCACCGAGTCTCCTCATGCTGAAAGACGGGCGACTCGCCCTAATCTACAACTACCGTTCGCCGCCCTTCGGAATCCGCGCGAAGCTCAGCGCCGACAACGGCCAGACCTGGAGCGACGAGATCATTCTGCGCGACGACGGAGGCAACTGGGATCTGGGGTACCCGCGATCCGTCCAACGGCCGGACGGAAAGGTAGTTACGGCCTACTATTACAACGACCCTCCGGACGAGGAGCGCTACATCGCAGCCACCGTCTGGGATCCGGGCGAGGGCCGGGGAATCGGAGTGCAGCCGTAACAGAGGAGAGTGGGTGATGATATCCGCGTTGTACCCTATGCTGCTGTGGTTGCCGCTTCTCGTAGCCCCGTTGGCGGCCCAGTACCCCTCGCTTAAGCACGTGATCGTCTACCACGAGGAGGGGCGGTTTGCCGGCCATCCGGCCAACCGCGGCATGTGGGCCTGGGATGATGAGATTCTCGTAGGGTTTAACCTCGCGCATTTTCTGGATACTTCGAAGGCGCCCGTGCGGGCCCACGCCGTTGACCGCGAAAGGCCTCGGGCGGAGCGCTTTGCCCGAAGCCTGGACGGCGGCGAGACTTGGAAGCTCGAGGTGCCGTCGTTTCTAGGCGCCGACGGGGAGGAGCGTCCGGCGACGGACAGTCCCGGCGGATTCGACTTCACCCACGCGGATGCCGCAATGCGGTTTCGCGGCTCGAGCTTCCTCTATTCCAGCGACCGGGGCCGCACTTGGCAAGGGCCCTATCAGCTGCCGGATTTCGGCCAGCCCCGACTCATGGCACGAACCGACTACTTGGTGGACGGTAGACATGAGCTGACCGTTTTTCTGACCGTCGCCAAAGCCAACAACCGGGAGGGCCGGATCATCTGCGTCCGAACCGTCGACGGCGGGAAGACCTGGAACTTCGTGGCTTTCGTCGGACCCGAGCCGGAGGGCTTCTCGATCATGCCCTCTTCGGTGCGATTGTCCCCCACCCGCATTCTCACCACCATCCGCCGCAAGGAAGGCCCGCGGCACTGGATCGACGCCTGGGTGACCGACGACAACGGGGCAAGTTGGAGGTGGTTGAACCGGCCCGCTCCCTCCACGGGCGGTTCGGTGGGGAACTCGCCCGCCCTCATGATGCTCGAGGACGGACGGCTGCTGCTGGTGTACGGATACCGTTCCCCGCCCTATGGCATTCGCGCCCGGCTCAGCGCCGACAACGGGCTCACCTGGAGTGAGGAGATCATCCTGCGAAACGACGGCGGCAACTGGGATTTGGGTTACCCCCAAACCATCCAGCGGCCCGACGGAAAGATCGTCGTGGCCTACTACTTTAATTTTCTATACGAGTGGGATGTGGAGCGCCCGCATCCGGGCGAAGATGCGCCGGGTCGCGAACCGTATATCGCGGCCACCATCTGGGACCCGGGCGAGGGGACGGGGTTCGGATTCCGGCCCTGACTTGGCAGCGGCCGCCGGGTGCTTTCCACGAAATCCTAAAGTCTTAATGGAAGGAGATCAAATGAACGGATATTTGTCTTGGAGAACCAGAACCCTGGTCGTGACAGGCCTCCTGTTGGGCGGTCTCTCGTGGGCCGCCCTGGCGGCCGACACGCAGACCGCGGCACCCCCTCTTCGGGCGGCGATCTCGCCTTCGGTGGTTCGCCTCCAACCGGACGAGCGGCAACAGTTCAAAGTCACGACGGTTTTGGCCCGGCTCGAGGCCAGAAGTGTATTGCCCAACGTCCGCTGGTCGGTTAACGAAGTCGTGGGCGGCAACGCCGAGTTCGGCACCATCGACCCCAATGGTTTGTACCGTGCCCCCTCCAGTGTGCCCACGCCGCGCGAGATTCGGATCCGCGGCGAGGTCGAGGGTGTCGGCAACCG
>CAYRCA010000532.1:0-3537 GCA_964422565.1 uncultured Acidobacteriota bacterium
GCAACGCCCCATTCCGGCTGGTTCTCGGAAAACAGTATCACCCGGTCGCCCTTTCGCAATCCCAGGTGCAGGAATCGGGAGGCGACCTCATCCGCCCGCCCGCGCAGGTCCCCCAGCGAATAGCGCACCCACTTGCCCTGGCGCTTCATCTGCAGGGCCACCTGGTCGGGAAGGCGATCCGCGGAAGCGTCGAGAAGCCCGCGCACGGTACTCGGGAAGCCGGGCGCCAGTCCCTCTCCCTCGGCTAACTCGAGCGTGCCCGTCCCCTCGATCTTCAGGATGTACTTCTTCACCCCGGGAATGTGGACGTTCTGGATATAGTGGCGCCAATTGAGTCCGCCCACGTCGAAGTTGAACTCCCGCCTTTCCTCCTCGGTGAGGCTCTCGTACAGGGCCATCGCCCGGTCAACCTCAAACCGGCAGTTCAAATTGAGATAAGGCTCGTAGAGCGCTCCGTAATAGAAGAGTTTGTCGTGAGCGACGCGGGTCGCTGAAAGCCTTCGTCTGGCGCGCTGCGTGGCATCAAAGGCGGGCAGCCGTCCCAGCGTGCGTTCGGCCGTGCCGAGCGGGACTGACTTCAGGCGATGTTGAAAGCGAAAGGCGGTGGGGCTCGGAAAGCGGAGCCGCTTGATGGGAATCGGGCGGCCCTCCCTATCAAGCATTGGATTGCCGCGGAAATAGTGATAAATCAAGTCGTTGAGCTCGCCCAGCGTGAGCGGGTTTCTCGATCCCGTCGCCACCTGGATGATATTAAGCTCACTGGAGGCGGCGGTCCTTGGAATGATCGCCAAAATGGCGTTGACAACCATGTCCGCCGGAACAAGATCGAGTCCCACGCCCGGATTCAGAGGCAGCGACCGGAGCCGTCCCTTCCCGATCGCCACGATAAGCGGATCGGCCATCCGAAGACCATCGAGCCAGCCGGGATTCGGTTCCGAAAGGCTGCTCTCGATGATGGAGGGCCGGACAATCGCCGTGGGCATGTTCCCGCGCGTTTGCGCCACGAGTTGCTCGCCAAGGGCCTTGGTGTAGGTATACGTGTCGTTCCACCCGCGGCGGCGCGCCCACTGCATCCCCGCCTCGGCGAGCCGCTCACCAACCCACTTCTGTCGAAGATTCTCGACCTCCCGGCCGCGGCGAAAGCGGCGCCGGTTCTTGCCCTTTCGCGTCCGCTGAACCAAGGACCTCACAAACTGCCGCCGCAAGTCGCGTTCGTTGGACTCATCGCGCACCCTCTGGACGATTCGTCCGATCTCCTCGATATCGTAAGCGGCGTCGGTGAAGGCTCGTTGCGGAAACCGTTCCGCGGCGTCCCGGCCCGCGCTCGGGGCGGTGTGATGGAGCGTCTCCGGGACGTCGCCCGTCGCGGCACCGCAAACGTAGGCCGTGGAAACATGAATCAAGATCGCGCCGGAGCACCGCCGGGCGAAATCCGCCACGCGTCGCGCGCCGAAAACATTTAGATTCAGCGCCTCGTCGAGAGGCGCGTCGAAAGACACGACGGCCGCGCTGTTGATAACAATCTCGACCTCGCGCTCAAGTCTCTCCGACTCGGCGGGGTCGATGCCAAGCCCCGACTCGGAAATATCCCCGGCCACCGCCACAAGCCGCTCCCGCAGGAACTCGTCGAACGACCCCTGATGGCGCATCTGCAAACGATCAAAGGCGGTCGACTGGTAGATTTCGCGCTGGAGACGCTCCTCGGCGGACAAGACACGACCGCCGAATTGATGCTTCGGTCGGATAAGGATGTAGATCCGCCGAATATCCGGGACAGACCAGAGAATTTTCTCCAGGAGGGGTTGCCCAAGAAAACCGGTGGCTCCCGTCAGGAAGACCGTTTTCCCCCGCAGAAACTCCTTGATCATCGTTTCCAACCCTCTCGTCCGGAACTACCTCGCAACAATCACCTTGAGGGCCCGCGGAGACACGGTGACTCGCGCGGGTGTCACGCCAAAAGGATCGCCGTCCAGTGTCTTCCGAACCTTTTCCGTCGAGGTGATCTCGACGGTGCGGCATCGATAGGCGCGAAAGTGGGGGTGCGTCAGGTGACGACCCCGGTACACCTTCGGGAAGTTCCACATGAGACTCAGTCTCCCGATGTCGTCGACCACAATGATATCCAGAAGACCATCATCCACGGAGGCGCCTGGTGCGATCGCCAAACCTCCCCCAGTGAAAGGCGTGTTTTGGACCAGGATCGACGTCGCCGCGACTTGCCGGACCTTACCGTCCAAAGAGAGTTCCACAGGGAACACGCGCATGCGGTGAAGAGCCCTGTAAACTCCCGCCGAGAAGGCGGCCGCACCGCTCAGGCGCCGGAAGCGCCCCGCCTCGGCGGCAACCTCCGCCGGAAACCCCACGCCCAGCAGGGAAACAAAGTATCGATCACAGTCCCGACCGACATCAATCCGTCTCGTCTTTCGGGCCTTGATGATCTCCAGAGCAACCGCCGGATCCCCTAGGGGCAGACCGAGGGTCCTCGCCAAGTCGTTGCCCGTCCCGATAGCCACAATCCCCAAACATGTGTCCGAGCCCACCAGAGCGTGCGCCACCTCGGAATGGGTGCCGTCACCTCCCACCGCAATCACGGCCTCGGCTCCGGACCACGCAGCCTCCGCAGCCAATACCGTGGCGTGCCCCGGCCCCTCGGTCAGGTGAAAGTCGCACTCCAATCCCTGGACCGACGTCGCCGCCACAAGCCGCGAGAACCAGGATCTCCCCCTCCCCCGGCCGGACATCGGGTTCACAATCACCCTCATTCAAGGGAAGGAGTATATCGAAGCCCCGGCGGCAACCGCCACAAAACATCCTCCCCGAAGATCTCCCCGCAGGGTCGGGTGTCACGCCAAACGCTCACCGCGGCGGCCCAGCCTAAGACGTCCGAAATGAACCTCCTGGAGCGATCTCCACACCAGTCCCGTTCACCTTCTCTGGAAGACCTGTTGGAAACCGCATGGCGCCCGTCTCGTCCAGCGATCCCCCACCCGATCAACCTATTCGACCGCGATCCATCCACACCGCATCCGACTGGAAAAGCGAGTCCTCACCATGAAATCATCATTTCCACGGCCTCTACTATTAATTTATAAAGAGAGACTAAAAGAATTAAGTCTCGGAAGGAGAAGGAAAGGCATGTGGATTCCGGATGAAGTTCTTGGGGCGTGTCGAATCGCTCCGGTTGAGGACGGTGGCGGGAACCTGAGATAATCCGATTCCGGAGGTACTTCCCGTCTGGTGACGGGCCTGGTCTTCAAAACCAGTCGGACCGCTGCGAGAGCAGGGGTTGGTGGGTTCGATTCCCATGTGCCTCCGCCAGTATGAATGCGTTTCTTTGTGGTGAACTCCTCTAAAGTTCGGTGCCTCGGCGAGGAAAGCCCGATGGTTGTTGTTGCGATTCAGGGGGAAGTGGGGTCCTTCAGCGACGAGGCGACACGGCGGTTGTTGGGCGACGAGGTTGAGATCCGCAATTGTCGGCACTTCGACGAGGTTTTCAGACTGACGGTTAGCGGTGAGGTGCAGGCTAGCGTAGTGCCG
>CAYRCA010000533.1:0-3526 GCA_964422565.1 uncultured Acidobacteriota bacterium
GGGAAGGTCCAGGAGATCACGGCCGCCATGAACCAGTGCGTGAAGCTGCCCAGCGCCTGCCCCCGGGCGCGGACGCGATTGGGAAAGATCTCGCTGATGAACACCCAGATCACGGCTCCCTGGCCGAAGGCGTGGGAGGCGATGAACACCAGCAGACTGACCAGCACCACCACGCCGCCCGCCGGCGTGAACTCGGTTCCGTAGCGGTAGAACGCCCAGGCCGTCGTCCCAAGGCTGACGATATAGCCGACCGAGCCGACCAGCATCAATTTCCGTCGGCCGAAGTGGTCGATGACGGCCAGTGCCGCCATCGTGAAGATCAGATTGGTGCCGCCGACGGCCACCGTCTGCAGCAGGGCCGACTCCACTCCCCCGCCGGCCATCCGGAATATGTGGGGCGCGTAGTACATCAGGGCGTTGATTCCCGAAAGCTGGTTGAAGGCCGCGATAGCCACCGCCAGCGTGATCGGCTGTAGGTATCTGCGCTGGAAGAGCGACTCGCTCAGGCTGTGCCGGGCCTGGTCGACCGATGCCTGGATTTCAAGGATGGCCGCGTCGACATCGCCGGTGTCTGTGCCCAGTCGCCCGAGCACGCGGCGCGCCTCGTCGACCCGTCCCCGCATCACCAGCCAGCGGGGGCTGAACGGGGTCAGGAAAAGGAGGAGGAAGAACGCCGCCGCCGGAAACGCCTCCACTCCAAACATCCAGCGCCACTCCGTCGCCCCGAGCGCGAGTCGGGCGATCAGAAAGTTCGAAAAGAAGGCGAGCAGGATGCCCAGGACGATGTTGAACTGGGTCACCGCGACCAACCTGCCGCGGTACCTCGCCGGAGAGATCTCCGCGATATACATCGGCGAGACAACCGACGCCCCGCCCACCCCGATGCCCCCGATGAAGCGGAAGAACAGGAAGGAGTACCAGTCCCAGGCGAGGGCGCTGCCGATCGCCGAGACGAAATAGAGCACTGCGATGGCGATCAGCGTGTTGCGCCGTCCGAGCCGGTCGGCCGGTCCGCCCGCCGACAGGGCCCCCGCGATGGTGCCCAGTAAGGCGCCGGCGACTGTGAAACCGAGCCAGAACGGACTAAGGTCGTAGACGTTCCTCAGCCATTCGGTGGTGCCGGAGATCACGGCCGTGTCGAAGCCGAAGAGGAGTCCGCCCATGGCGGCGATGACGGTGGACTTAATGAGTGTCGGCTTCACGGTTCTCCCCCGGTGTCGGCACGGCTGTCGCCCCTGTCCCGAGATCCGTGCCCGCCCTCTCTCGGAAGCGGCGCAACACAGGTCCGACGCTGAAAGGATAGGCCCCCTCTTTGCTTCAGTTCAAGGCTTTCGGGCCGGAATGTGGACGACGATGCGCGCACGATGGTCCGAAGGCCGGAGAATGGATTAGGCTCGGTCCTGTGCCTTACCTGATTCGACCGGGTTGATCTGCGGATTTCGGGGTGTCGGTTGCCCCCTGGCGTCTGGGAAGAGGGAAGCACTATCGGCTCGGGTCACCCGCTTGGGACGGCGCCGGTCGACGGATCGTCCCTATTCGTCCCGCGCAAGCAGGGTAAACGACTCCTCGAGGTGGGGCGTCTTCCTGGCCTGCGAATTCGGTAGGAAGGCCACAACTGTGTAGTCGCCCGGGGTCAGAGACCCGCTGTGGATGGAGGCGGCGAACCGGATCCGATTAAATTGGCGGTCCGGAAAGGGCTGGCCCGTGACCTGGACGTCCAACACCGGCTCCCGACCCCGCCGGAGCCCGATCCGCAGTCCTCTTGAGGCGGAATCCCAGTCCGCCTCGGTGGGGTTGTAGAGGTGGTACAGGGCGTGGATGACCTCCCCCTGACGGAAGACCGGATCCGGCTGGGGGACGAACTGGTAATCGCCCGCGGCAAGGAAGTCCTGGGCCTGGTCCGAAGCGGAGTCGAAGGGAACCACCTGTCGGGTCAGCAGCAGGCTGCTGGGCGACGAGGGCCGCCGCAAATCGGGCACCAAGATCTGCGCCTCGAAGGTGCCGAGCCTGCCGGAGTTCTCGTCGCGCAGAGCGCTCTGCCATCGGTAGACGCCGGGGGTCACGGGAAGTAGGGAGTTGTAGGAAAAGTAGGCCGCCCGGTCCTGTCTGGCCTCGCTCCACCGGTTTCCGTCGAGGCGCCGACGAAACTGATTCTCATGGTAGATCGGCATCCGATGGGAGACCGCGTCAACGACGCGGGCCAGGATCGCCGCCTCCAACTCCGGATGCCTTCCGCTCTTGGGCGACATCTCGCCCAGCGGCGCGCCCAGGCTGAAGATCAGGAGAGGCTGTCCCTCCTCGTCGGCGAACACCCGGAGTTGCCCCCGCAGGGGAAAGTCGCCGGGCGTCTCCGATTCAAGCGACTGACGCAGCGACAGGACCCGCTCGCTCCGGGTTTGCCTCGAAACGGGTTTGCGCTCGAAGTACCCCTTTGGCGCCCGGACGTCGAGGCCGCGGGTGTCGACCTTCACGTCGATCTTGCGGAATCGTCCTGTCTCGACGAGGTTGGCCGGGTAGTAGCCGATCACGTAATATCCGTCGGCGTCGGCCTCGACCGCCCTCAGGATTTCGCTCATGTCGTTGGTGTCCAGCAGAGAGCGGCCGCCGGTCTCGGCCGCCAAGGCCACCAGCCCGTCTCTCGACTCGAGCATGCGCTGGTGCTCAGTCAGAGGTCGGGGCAAATAGACGCCCCGCCTGCCCGAGTGCCAGGGGAGTCCCCATCGTCGGTCCTCGGCGGGCAGAATCGTCTCCAGTCCCCTGGAGTCGATGGTGTAGTAACTCACACGGTAGCGCTGGGCGATGGAGAGCAGTCGCTGCATGAGGTCGTAGTTGGCGACATCCATGTTAAATCCGGAACGAAACAGGACCACGATCTTCTTGCCGGGAAGCCGGGCCATACGTTCGGCCAGGTCCAGGTATCGGAACATGGCCAGTCGGCCCATGTGGAGGATTTGGCGGTCGATCGTCTCCACGGCGATAAACGGCATCTGACTCAGGACTCCCTCGAAGTCGGGCTCGCGATCGAACCCGGATATCAGGGTCATGGTCTCCAGCGCGTCGGTCTCCTCGGTCAGGAGTCGGGCCAGCTTGCGCTGAAAATCCAGATCGCTCAGGTGGAGGATTTCGGGATGGACCGTCGGCGGAGCCTCGTCGCCGCGCCCGTAGGGGGAGCGCTCCATTCGATCCACGATCTGCAGCAGGAACTCCCGATCGTTCGTGAAGGGGAGTCCTCCCATGGAGACGCGGAACTCGGGCCGCAGTTCCCGCTGAAGAAAGCTGCGGATTCCCTCCACCACGTTCCGTACTTCCCCCGCGTGAGCCACCTCGGGCGAGATGTATATCCAGGTCGGTTCAACGGGGGAGGGGGCCGGGCCCGGATCGACTTCAAGGTCCCGACGCGCGGCCTCTTCGGGTATCGCAACGAGTTCCTCACGGACACGAAGGGCGAGGGGATGCTCAACCACGTCTTCGCCGGATACGAACCGTGGAAGGGCGACGTCGACACGCGCCGGACGGGCGCGCTCAT
>CAYRCA010000534.1:0-3520 GCA_964422565.1 uncultured Acidobacteriota bacterium
GGAGAACCCGATTTCGATACCCCCGATGCGGTGATCGATGCGGGTGCGCGGGCCATGCGCGACGGCCACACGCACTACACGCCGTCGCTGGGCCGCCCGGAACTGCGCGAGATGATCGCCGCGTGGCACACGCGGCGATATGGTGTCGCGACCTCACCCGGCGATGTGATCGTAACCGTGGGAAGTTCCGGCGCGATGCTGCTCCTGTTCGCCGCTCTCCTCGACGGCGGGGACGAGGTCCTGTTGCCTGATCCGGGATATCCGTGCTACGCGAAGTTCGTCCTCGCCTTCGACGGGGTTCCCGTCGGAGTTCACGTGAGGGAGGAGGACAACTTCGAGTACGATCCGGGACTCCTGGCAGATCGGGTCACTTCGAGAACGCGGGCCCTGGTGGTCAACTCGCCGTCGAACCCCACCGGGGCCATTGCGTCCCCCGGCAACCTGCGGACGCTCGCCGACAGGTTCGGACGGCGGTTGACGATCGTCTCCGACGAGATCTACCACGGTCTCGTCTATGAGGGCGAGGCCCACTCCATCCGGGAATACTTCGATCGCGCCGTGGTGATCAACGGGTTTTCGAAGCTCTTCGCCATGACGGGCTGGCGCCTGGGCTACGCGATCGTTCCGACGGACTTGATTCGAACCCTCCAGAGGTTGCAGCAGAATCTTTTCATCTCCGCCCCCGATTTCGCACAGATCGCGGCGGTGGCGGCCCTGACCGAGGCGTCGGAGGAGGTGGAGCGTATGCGTTCCGAGTACGACCGACGTCGGCGCTTCCTCCTCGACGCCCTGGCGGGGATGGGGCTTCGGGTGGCCGGACGGCCATCCGGGGCGTTCTACGTCCTGCTCAACGTGAGGGACCTTACCGACGACGTGTATCGTTTCGCCTTCGAAATCCTCGAGGAGGCCGGGGTCGCCCTGACTCCCGGGGTCGACTTCGGCCGGAACGGCGAGGGATACCTCCGCCTCTGTTATGCGACGTCCATGGAGAAACTGGGGGAGGGGGTCCATCGGCTGGCCCGCTTCTTGGAGAGGCGCCGATGAGGGCTCATCGACCAAGCCGGCGAAGCGGAGGGGTCGGGGCGTGTCGAGGCTGAGGAAAAACCGGAAGGGCGGTCGATCCCGACGGGCGCGCCTCCGCCGCGGGCAGGGGCGATGGAAGGCGCTGTCCTTCTGGATGTTGCTTCTCATCGTCGCCATGGCTGTGTTCTGGTGGTGGCGGCGGGAGGCGCCCGTCGAGCCCATCGATCGGCCGCTTCCGACTCCCGTGGAGGTCGATGTCTATTTCGGCAATTCGGTCCGGGATCCGGAGGGTCTCGATTGTGGGCTGGTGTTCCCGGTTCGACGGCGCGTGGCCACGGCGGCTGTCGCTCGGGCGGCGATCGAGGAGCTGCTGGGGGGGCCGACTCCCGAAGAGGAGCGGGCGGGATACTTCACCTCCATCAACCCCGGGGCGGGAGTGCTGGGCGTGAGGATCGCGCGCGGCGTGGCTCATGTCGACTTCGACGAGACCTTCGAGCGAAATGTGGCAGGCGCCTGCCAGGTTGAAGCCATTCTGGCCCAGGTCGAGCGGACGCTCTTCCAGTTCGACACGGTCTCGGCGGTGCGGGTGACCGTGGAGGGTCGCGTGTCGACGGCCCTGCAGCCCTGACGCTGCGCTGGCTGGGATTCCGACGTTATCCCGTCCATCATCTCCGAATCACGGCTCGGAGATGATTTCTCCGGGCGCGCAAAGGAAGGGGTTCACGACCCGCAGTTGGTCGAAGCTCAGTTCATGCCGCAGGTCTTCGGTCAGTAGGAACCGGCTCCCGGATCGCTGCGCAGCGCCCACGATCAGTGAGCCACACCAGGAGAGGGAGAATCGATCCTGAAGGCTCCAGGCGTCCTCCAGTAGGGTCAAATCCATCGTCACCGGTTCCAGGCGGAGAAGGCAAGAATCTCGCGACGGGCAGTGGCGGCATCCAGACCGGGGAAGAGCTTAGATGTGACTGTCACATAGTACTCCCGCAGGACCTGGAGGCTGAGACGGCCTTTGCCCGTCCGCCACAGAGAGCTCATCCAGAGGTGCGCCCGCCGCTGCTTTTCCGGTTCCGAGGTGTTCCATCTAGTGTCATGTCACGCGTGATATGTCGGTATGATAAGATATGCTTCTCCTCACGGAAGGAGGAGCTTAATGACGCGGATCCGTTACAGGGTGACGTTGACCGAGGAGGAACGGACGCGGCTGCGGGAGATGACCACGAAAGGCAGGCACAGCAGCCAGAGCGTTCTGAACGCGTTGATTTTGCTGGGTTGCGACGAAGGGCCCTTCCAGGAAAGCAGGCGGACGGCGGAGGAGATCGCCGGGGTTCTGCCGGTGAGTTTGAGGAAGATCGAACGGGTCAAGCGGCGTTTCGTCGAGCAGGGTTTGGAGCTGGCGCTGGGGAAACGGCCGGCCCAACGGGAGTACAAGCGGAAGGCCGACGGGGACTTCGAAGCGCATCTGGTGGCGTTGTCTTGCGGAGAGCCTCCGCCGGGGCGTGCGCGCTGGTCGCTGCGGCTGCTAGCCGACAAGATGGTGGAGCTGGAATACGTGGATTCCGTTTCGTACGAAACCGTGCGGCGGGTTCTAAAAAAAACGCTCTAGAACCCTGGAAGCGGGTGCGGTGGGTGATTCCTCCGGCCCGCAACGGCGAGTTCGTCGCCCGGATGGAACAGGTCCTCGACGTCTACAAGCGGCCCTACGATCCGCGGCGTCCCTTGATCTATATGGATGAAACGCCCCGTCAGCCGATCCGGGAGATCCGAACGCCGTTGCCGGCGTCGCGCGGAGGGGTGGTCCGCTACGAAACACGGCTCCCGGCTGAACATGGCCGAGATCGAATTCAGCGTACTGGCGCGCCAGTGCCTGGCCCGTCGGATCGACAATCTGGAGGAGATGCGCGGCGAGGTGGGATCTTGGCGGAATCAACGGAACAACGCCAACGCCAAGATCGACTGGCGGTTCACATCCGAGGACGCGCGGATCAAACGGAGGCGTCTATACCCGACATTTCAAACGTGACATGGCACTAGAACAGATCGTCGTGATCGGCGGCTCCGCCCGAATAATCGGGACCGTCCTCTCCTCCTCCCAAGGCGTCGCCCATGGACCTTTCGATTTCCTCGGGATCCTCGCCCGACTCCAGCCGGGCGACCATTTCGCTGAACTCGGGCCCCAGGTCCTCCCCCATCTCGCCGCCCAGCTTCTTCATCATGCGCGCCATCGACTTGGGATCGTTCTCGTCGATATCGCCCCACTTGCCCGGGTCCGCCAGGTTGTCGAGGCGGCTCTCCTCCGATCGATGCATCGCCACGCGGGAGACGAGCTGCTCGAGATTCATGCTGCCGCAACGGCACTTCGTCCCTTCGGCTTCGGCGAAGCGGCGAAAGAAGCGGGAAAACCGCCGATTACAGTCCGCGCACAAATACTCGTATACCGGCATAGGGCCATATTATAGTGAAGACCCGCCCCGCGGGGAGAGGCGCCGCTGGGGAAAAG
>CAYRCA010000535.1:0-3515 GCA_964422565.1 uncultured Acidobacteriota bacterium
ATCGCCCTCGCCGATTTCGACAACGACGGTCGCCTCGACCTGTTCGTGAGCAACGCCAACGCCAAGCCGCTCCTGTTCCGCAGTCGATTGCCACTGGGCGAAGACACCAACTGGCTCCAGTTCAAGCTGAGGGGCGTCGAGTCGAATCGGGACGCGGTCGGCGCCCAGATTCGAGTTACCGCGGGAGACCGAACTCAGCTGAGCTTCGTCAACGGAGGGAACGGCTTCGCGTCTCAGAGCACCCTCCGCGTTCATTTCGGTTTGGCCGACCGGGAGGTGGCCGAGAAGGTCGAGATCCGCTGGCCCTCGGGAAAACGGCAGTCTTTCGAAAACGTCGCCGCCAACCGCATCTATCGGATCGTGGAGGGCGGAGAGATCGAGACCTGGAAGTAGGCGCGAATACCGAGGAGTGGAGGAGTTGGAGTTCTTGGGATAGACCCGGGAGACGACGCGCGGCTTCGGCGTCCGCAACCCGGGGAAAGAGAGAGAGTCATGCTGACATCCGTTTCCACAATCTTGATTCCCTTTTTGCTGCTCGTCACCGGCGACGCGCGTAAGGACTTCGACACGGCTCTCGAGGCCGTCACGAGAGAGGATTACGCCACCGCCCTCGACCACTTCGAGGCGGCGCTCGTCGCGGATCCCGACAACCTGCGCTACGGCAGCGAATATCGACAGATCGTCATCAGGACAAAGAGCTACGACCGGTGCATCGCCTTCTTCGAGAAACTGGTCGCGGACAACCCCGCCGCCGCGAACGCCGTTCTCAACTACGGCTTCGCCTACGTCGACAAGATCCCGGACGCCGGAGCGATCACCCAGGTGATCAACGCCAACACGGCGCTGACCTATTTCTCGAAGTCCCTGGAAGTCGAACCGACTTGGATCGCGTACTACACGCGCGGCAACAGTTACCTCTTCTGGCCCAAGATCTTCAACCGCACTCACCTGGGCGTGTCCGATCTGGAGGAGGCCCTGAAGATTCAGAAGGGCAAGGAGAAGAGAGGTCATCACGCCCGGACCTACATCGCCCTCGGGGACGGTTACTGGAAGATGGATGATCCGGCCAGGGCGAAAGCCGTCTGGCAGGAGGGGCTCCGGCAGTTTCCCGACAACGATCAGTTGAAAGGGCGACTGGCGGCCGGTAACGAGGAGATGGCCAGCGTTCTCCGGAGTGTCTACGACCCCAACGTCCGCGTCGACACAAACCTGGAAGACTTATGGAGAGATCAATGAAATTCTTAGGTATGGGATTGGCGGCGTTCATGCTGGCCGGCTTGTGTGCGGGCGCTTCGGCGGACAAGCCCGAATCCCGGATTCGTTTTGTCGAAATTGGCGAAAAGGCCGGGGTCCGCCATGTCCACGAGACCCGAAAGTTCAAGGGAGAGTACGCCAACGTTCTCGGGATGTTCACCGCGGGCGGTGCGGCCGTCGCTGTCGGGGACTACGACAACGACGGCTGGGAGGACCTGTTCGTAACCAGTTCGGACGAGGGAAGCACCAACCGGCTTTTCCGCAACGAGGGCAACCTCACCTTCTCGGACCAGACCGAGAAGGCGGGCGTCGGCGGGGGGAACGACGCCCTTTCGATCGTGGCGGACGCGTTGTTCTTTGACTACGACAACGATGGTTGGCAGGATCTCGTGCTTGCTCGCTTCGGCACTCCCGTTCTCTACCACAATCAGGGGGATGGAACCTTCAAGGACGTGACCGCGGATTGCGGAATGGACACTTTCGCAAACTCTATTGCTGTGATCGCCTTCGACTACGACAGGGACGGGATGCTCGATCTGCTGTTCGGCAACTACTTTCCTCCCGTGAACCTGATCGAGCTGCCCACCCGCAAGGTTCTCCCCAACGACTTGGACAACGCCGTCAACGGAGGCGGCGCGTCGCTCTGGAGAAACGTGGGCGGCGGCCGGTTCGTGGACGTGACGGCGGAAGCCGGACTGGACAACCAGACGGGGTGGATTCTCGCCGTCGGCCACGGGGACTTCAACAACAACGGATGGCCCGATATCTACATGGCGGGCGACTTCGGCACCGATCGCATCTACTTCAACAACGGCGACCGAACGTTCCGGGACACCACGGAGACCTCCATCGGATTCGACACGAAGAAGGGAATGAACGCGGAGGTCGCCGACTACAACAACGATGGTTTTCTCGATATTTATGTCACCAATATAACCGACGAGTACATGAGAGAGTGCAACATGCTGTGGCACAACAACGGTGACGAAACCTTCACCGACCTGTCGATGGAGACCGGGACGTGCGACACCCTTTGGGGCTGGGGCGCCAAGTTCGGCGATTTCGACAATAACGGCTGGCAGGACCTCTTCGCCGTCAACGGGCTCCGTTCCGCCTCGGAGGAGAACTACATCCCCGTTCTCGTGGAGATGATCATCGTTCCCGGAATCGATTTCAGGGATGTCGCCCTCTGGCCCGACATCAAAGACATGACCTGGAGCGGATACCAGAAGAGCAAGATGTTCCGCAACCTCGGGCACTTGGGTATCTTCGCGGATATATCGGCCGACGCGGGCATGGACAACGACCTGGACGGTCGGGGTGTCGCCATCGCCGACTTTGACATCGACGGACTGTTGGACATCTACCAGACCAACGCCGACCAACCGGCTCTCCTCCACCACAACCAGACGACCAACCCGGGCCACTGGATCGCCCTCAAGCTGATCGGCGCCGACTCGAACCGGGACGCCATCGGAACCCGGGTGACCCTGAAGGCGGGAGGCCTGCGCATGATTCGAGAGGTGGCCGGTGGAAACGGATACTCGGCGGCGAGTAGCCTGCGGCTGCACTTCGGCCTCGGCTCGGCATCGGAGATCGAGGAGCTGGAGTTTCGCTGGCCGAGCGGAAAGACGGAGAAAATTCAGGTCCCCCTCAACCGGTTGAGCTACGTTCAGGAAGGGAAAGGGGTGGTGGCCGGGCCGGCCCGCCGCTGATTCGGGGAAGGATAAGGAGAGGAATGCCCAGAAACTGGTTCTTATTGATGATTCTCGCCCCAATCTTGGGTGGTGCGGGGATGTCTTTTGTGGCCGATACGGACGACGAACAGTTGTGGCACTACCGAAACCTCGGCAAGGCCTTCTACGAAAATCCGACCACGCAGTTTCAGGCGGTGGAGATGTTCGAGAGGGCGCTCAAACTGGCCCCCGACTCTTCGCGGGAGAGACTCAACTACGGCCTGGCTTTGATCCGCGCGGGCAGAGCGGAGGAGGGGGTTGCCGAGTTGCTGGCGGTCCAGAAGCAGGCGCCCGAGATTCCGCACACTTGGTTCAACCTCGGGATTATCTACAAGAAGGAGGCGAGATACGCCGAGTCCCGCGATCAGTTCGAGGAGATGGTTCGCCTCGTGCCGGACGAGCCGATTTCCCACTACAACCTGGGAGTGACCCTGCGATTGACGGGCGATCAGGACCGCGCCCTGCGCCATTTCGAGAAGGCCGCCGAACTCGATCCGAACATGGCCGGGCCCTTCTTTCAGATGT
>CAYRCA010000536.1:0-3497 GCA_964422565.1 uncultured Acidobacteriota bacterium
GGGGGTGGCGATTGAGGGACGGGTCTTTTGTGTCGACTCGAGTCGGGCTGAAACACCTTGTCCGGCCGACGCGCGGGACTTCGCTCTTCAAACAGAGGGCGGCGATCTCCATTTCTTCCACCGGGACGACACGAAGTCACGCATGTTCCAGGATCCGCAGGTCCGAGATCGCAAGCTGCACGTCACGGCCTGGCCCCGCGCCGACGGCTATGTGGACATCATCAAAGTCTTCTCCCTCAAGGACGGCCGACTCCACGACCTGCACTACTTCTGCTCGGTCTGCAGCATCACCGCCTTCGCGGGCGGTCCCTGCTGGTGCTGCCAACAGGAATTCGAGTTTCGCGAGATCCCGGTTCCGGACTCCTGACGCGACGGGGCGCGGCCGCCGGCGCTGTCTTGACGGGATTCCCCTCCCTGTCCGGAACGCGAGGAGCCCCGTCGCGTCCCCGCTCCACGAAGGTCAATCCTCGGAACCTTGTCTAACCGAGAGACTTCTCAGCCAGAAGCGCTTCGGCGGCGTTGACAAGCTCGCCCAGACCCTCCCGGCGGATGCAACTGACCGGTATCCCTCCGTGGCGACGGACCAGGACCTGAACCTCTCGGGCCTCGAGGCGGTCGCACTTGTTGAGAATCAGGAGGCGCGGCAGGCACTGTAGGTTCATCTCCGAAAGGAGGTGATTCACCGCAGCCAGTTTGGTCTCCAACCGGGGGTCGGCAACATCCAAGACGTGAAGCAGAAGATCGGCATCGGCCAGTTCCTCGAGCGTGGCGCGGAAAGCGGACACCAGATCCTCCGGAAGGTCCCGAAGAAAGCCGACCGTGTCCGTCAGGGCCACCTCCCCTTCCCGGGGGAAACGCAGGCGGCGGGTGGTCGGATCCAACGTGACGAACAGTTTGTCCTCGGCTTCGATCTCACTTTCGGTCAGAGCATTCAAGAGGGTCGTCTTACCGGCGTTGGTGTACCCGATAATAGAGATCACCGGCAAGTTGTTTCTTCGGCGCCTTTGCCGACGGAGGTCCCGCTGGGCGGAAAGCCGGGAGACCTCCCTCTCCAGGAACCGGATGCGGTCGTTGATGCGTCTTCGACCCACCTCGAGCACCGTTTCCCCGGGGCCGCGTCCTCCGATCCCGCCCGCAAGCCGGGACAGCCCCTCGTCCTTGTCGGTGAGCCTCGGCAGGGAGTACTTCAGCTGCGCCAGTTCGACCTGGAGTTTCCCGTCCCGGCTCTTGGCCCGCTGGGCGAAAATGTCGAGGATCAACTGGGTGCGGTCCACGGCTTTGATCCCCGTGGCGTCCTCGAACGCCCGGCTTTGAGCGGGCTTCAGGTCGACGTCGAAGATGACCGCGTCGGTCTGCCGCCTCATTCCCTCCAATACTATCTCGCGCACCTTTCCACTCCCCACAACGGTCCTCGGGTCCAGATTCTTGCGTTTCTGGCGGATCCAGCCGGCCACCTCCACGGCGGCTGAGCGGGCGAGCTCGAGGGTTTCGTCGAAATGGTCATCGTCGAAGCTTACCCCGACCACCAGCGCGCGCTCCCTCCGGGTCCGCGCCCCGGCGCCTCGGCCGACCGAGGCGAACTCAGCTTCGAGCCCCCGAATAATCGACGCAAAGTCGAAGTCCAGGCGCCCGGCATCGGGTGAGGAAATCCGCCGAAACGGCTCACCATCTTCTCCATCGACGTCGTGCCGGGGAAGCACATGGGCGATCTCCACCCGCCCGGCCAAGCCGTCGGCCGTCACCTCGATCATGCCGACCAGATCGAGCCGGAGCAGCGCCAGATCGTTCAAATCGTCGTCGGTTAAGGGCTCGCCCTTCAGATGCGTGTGCACCAGGCGCAGGCCCCGGAGCCGTCCCAGCCTGCCCCTCAGGCGCCCGATTTCGGGGACTTCGAGACGGTGCGTGTCGCCGACCATGACGTTGCGCACCGTGCCCTCCCGCGTCAACAACACCCCAACCTGCCGACGTATTTCGTGGGAAAGTCCGGCCAAGTGGTGGGCCAACTCGACCGAGACCACCTGGTGGGGCGGAACACGCCTGCGGAAGGTGCGTTCCAGCGCCTTCAGCTGGGCGGCTTTGATGCCGAGAAGGTGGCCGTCGATCGACTTGATGGGCGCTCCTTCGATCACCCGTGCTTGCGCCGGGCGATCCGCCATATTATTCAGATTACTTGTCGTTTGTTGGGCGTCGGCGCCGAGCCGATTCCCGAATCAAAACCTTAGTTTAGCGCATCCTTAGTTGAGTAGGGGCCTACAACGGATTCCCTACGGGAGTGAGTTGGAATGATGTTCTTCGATCCGATCTATCTGGTCTTTCTCGCGCCGGCGTTGCTTTTGTCCCTCTGGGCGAGTTGGCGGGTGAAATCCAATTTCAACAAGTACTCGAGGATTGGTTCGGCCCGTGGGATCACCGGTGCCCGGGCGGCGGCCGAGTTGCTGCAGTACGCGGGCATTGACGACGTGAAGATCGTCCGCTCGAAAGGGTTGCTGTCCGACCACTACAATCCCGTCACGAAGACTCTGGCCTTGTCGGACGGCGTCCACGATTCCACATCCGTGGCCGCGATCGGCGTGGCCGCCCATGAGGCGGGCCACGCGATTCAGCACGCGGAGAAGTACGCGCTCTTGTGGCTGCGTTCGCTGCTGGTTCCGACCGCCAGCATCGGTTCGAGTCTGGGCTATTTCGTGATGATCATCGGGTTGATGCTGGCGACGCCCGGATTGGTTGGGGTCGGCGCGATCCTCTTCTCGGCGGTCCTGCTTTTTCAAATCGTGACTCTTCCGGTGGAGTTCGACGCCTCCCGCCGGGCCAAGGCGCTGGTCATAAACCGGGGCATCATCATGGAAAGGGAGCGCGTAGGTGTCGACAAAGTTCTGAACGCCGCCGCTTGGACGTACGTCGCGGCCGCCATCACCACCCTTCTGACCCTGCTCTACTTTCTGATGCGGTCGGGGCTCCTCGGCGGACGCCAGAACTGAGCCGCGATGGATGACGATTTCGAGGGGCCGCGCCGCCGCGGCCTGCCGTCGGGTGTCCCGGTTTCGGGAATTCTCCACCTGACTGGAGGCTCGGCGGGCCGGTTCCGTACCTTTCCGGTTGGGCCGCTCCGACCGGAAGCTTGAGGAGAAGATTCTATGGTTAGCCAAATTTCCCAGCCCAGAGTCGGATTTTTTAGCCTCGTCCTGGCGACCGTATTGGCGGCAACCGGGTGCGGCGGGTTAGAAGTCGGAACGCCGTCCGTCAAGAACCAGACCGTGACGGAGGAGAACTCCACCCAGTTGGCGACGCAGGCAAGACAGGAACTGTCCTACGACGAGTACCGGCTCCTGCAGAACTACACGCAGCGAGTCCATCCCGACCTGCCCGGAGACCGTTTGCCCGTGGGCCTCAGCATCGCCACTATGATCGATAGCCAGCGCGACTTTGAGGGCGCCGAGAGTCGGCGGGCCGCAACGTCGCCGGAGGTAATACGCCCAATGTCATCGCCCGGTACTTCG
>CAYRCA010000537.1:0-3493 GCA_964422565.1 uncultured Acidobacteriota bacterium
TCCACTGCATTGCCTCAATCGCCTCGGGGGCCACCACCTTCAACTCCTCGACCCCGGGGTACAGATCCCGCCAGTCCCGCATGGCCTCGTTCAGCCGGCTCTGAATCTGGTCGGCCAGCTCCTGGAAAACGGTGCTGGTGGTCCGTCCGCAGCCGGGACAGGCGCTGACTTGAGGGGTGAAGTGCCGAACGCCAAGCGCCTGAAGGACCTGCTGGGCGACCCGAACCTCCTCCCGCCGGTCTCCACCCGGCTCGGGCGTCAGGCTGACGCGAATCGTGTCCCCGATGCCCTCCTCCAGCAGCACCGCCAGAGCGGCGGTGCTCGCCACCACGCCGCGCGTTCCCATTCCGGCTTCGGTCAGCCCCAGGTGCAACGGATAGTCGCAACGACGGGCCAGATCGCGGTAGACGGCGATCAACTCGGGAACCGACGAGACCTTGGCGCTCAGGATAATCCCATCGTGCCCCAGGCCGATGGACTCGGCGAAGCTCGACGACCGCAGGCAGCTTTGGATCAGGGCTTCGCGCAGCACCTCCCCGGAAGACCTCGGGACCGGCGAGCGGGCGTTTTCGTCCATCAATCGCGCCAACAGCCTCTGGTCCAGCGAGCCCCAATTGACGCCGATTCGGACCGGCTTCCCGTTTCGGATCGCCACCTCGATCATCTGGGCGAAGTTGCCGTCCCAGTGTCGGCCCATCCCGACGTTACCCGGGTTGATCCGGTACTTGGCCAGGGCGGCGGCGCAGTCCGGGTACCGGGTCAGCAGCAGATGCCCGTTATAGTGGAAATCACCGACGATGGGGACCGGGATCTCCAAGTCCGCCAACTTCTCCACGATGGACGGCACCGCCGCTGCGGCCGTTTCGTTGTTGACGGTGATCCGGACGATCTCCGACCCGGCCTCCACCAGCTCGGCGATCTGGCGGACAGTGGCCTCCACATCGGCCGTATCGGTGTTGGTCATCGACTGGACCGCGATGGGACAGCCCCCTCCCACCGGCACTTCACCCACCCAAACCTGCACGGAGCGGCGTTGCTGGAACATCACCGAGATTTTACACTAAGGGCCGATCCCGGGTGGCGCGCGAACGCCCGACGGACGCCTCGTCGAAAACGGGCCGCCCGATCCATCGAGGGACGACGACGCGGCGAGGCTATCGAACGACGGGGGAGGCGGATTCCAGGACGCGGAACTCCGGGCTCGCCTCTCGGATCTCGATGATCCGATTCACGGGCAGGTCGTTCAGCGTCTGCCGCGTTCCGCTGGGCCAGCGAATCTCCAGCACGTCCACTTTTTCAGCCGATCCCACGCCGAAATGGGGGCGGGGATCCGAACTCGAGGCGAAGCTGCCTCCGGTGAACACATCCCGCCTCTGCCTCAGCTCTCCGACGGTCAGAAAGAGCACCGCGCCGATGCCGTCGCCGGGGGACTTCTCTCCGCCGACAAGGCGAAGTTTCACCCAGTTGTTGCCGCTTTGCTGGACGTTGCGCAGGAGCCTCGGCGGACTATCCAGAACATTGATCACCACGTCGATCCGGCCGTCGTTGTCCAAGTCCCCGAACGCCGCGCCCCGCCCCACGACGAGGATCGCCATGCCGCTTCCGGGCGCCGCCGGCACGGGCTCGAACCGCAGGCCCTCGATGTTTCGGAACAACAGGGGCCGCTGCGCCCAGGTTGTGCCCCACCGGTGCTCGTCCACGGCCGGATAGACGTGGCCGTTGACCAGAAACAGGTCCTGCCAGCCGTCGTTGTCGTAGTCGAGAAAGGCCGTGCCCCAACTCACAAAAGGGATCGTGGGGTCTCCCAGGCCCGCCTCGTAGGAGACGTCCAGGAAGAAGCTGTCTCCCTGATTCTGATAGAGCGTATTGTAGTCGTCGGAAAAGTGGGACACGTAAAAATCGACCCGCCCGTCGTGATTGAAGTCGCCCACCGCCAAGCCCATGCCGGCTTGGGACCGCCCGTCCTGGCTCAGGGCGAAACCGGAGACGTAGCTGACGTCCTTGAAGGTTCCGTCCCGGTTGTTGAGGTAAAGGTAGTTCGGTGTCGAGTCGTTGGCCACCACGAGATCCGGCCAGCCGTCGTCGTCGACGTCCACCCAGACCGGGGAGAACCCGTAACCGCCCGCCGGGCCGTGGACTCCCGCGCTTTCGGCCATTTCGGTAAAAGTGCCGTCGCCCTCGTTCCGAAACAGGAAGTCTCGGGTCCCGGGCAATCCCCGCGGACCGCACATGACGTCGACGCCCCGAAAACGGCAGAAGTTAATCGGAACATCCACCCCCGAACACGGCGGGTTCGCGGGGTCGAACTCGGCGTAGCCGCACACGAAAAGGTCGAGCAGGCCATCCCGGTCGAAGTCGCCGAAAGCGGCCCCGGTGGTCATATACGCCTCCAGGATGACCCCCGCCTCCTCGGCTCTTTCGGCGAACGTCCCGTCGCGCCGGTTGTGGTACAGACGGTTCGGCCCAAGGTTGGAGACGTACAGGTCCGTCCATCCGTCGTTGTCGTAGTCGCCGGCAACCACGCCGAACGCCCAGGCGCGGTTGGGGACTCCGGCCCGCGAGGTTACATCGCTAAACGTTCCGTCCCGGTTGTTGCGGTAGAGGCGCGAGATCCCGTGCTCCGCTTCGCCGAAAAGCGCCTCCCAGGGCGAAGCGCTCGGCAGGTAGACGTCGAGCCAGCCGTCGTTGTCGTAGTCGAGCACCGCCGCTCCGCCGCTTTTCGTCTCGATGATGTATCGCTTCTCCGGTCCCCCCGCCCGATGCCGGAAGCCGTCGAGGCCGGCCTTGGCGGTATGGTCTTCGAAGACGACCGGCGCACCTTCGACAAACCCGCCCGCCGTGATGGGACGGTCAAGCTCGTCCAGGACGACTGCGTGGGCCCGACCCGAGGCGGTGCCCCCGTCCTGTGTCCGTTCAACCGGGGCCGCCGCCATCATCGCAGACACAAGCAATGGGAGCAGAAGACGCATTCCATCGAGTTTGAGATAAGGGTGGAACGATTGTCAAACGCGCGGCGGCGGGCGGACCCGAGGATCGAACGGGGTTCTCGGTTCTGGGGACTGGGGGCAGGGGCACAGGGGCGGGCTGTGGGCTGGGGAGGTTAACGCGGGAGATCGAGATTCGGGAGCGAGGAGCGGGGCGGGGTAGCGCTGGCGGCCCGCCGGCATAAAACGACCGCGGGAGGAGCGGGTCCCGTCGGCTTGGCGCACCCGAAGGAGGAAACGGGGGGCAAGCATCCAGCAGGCAGCAGCAAGCAGACACCGAACAAACAAGAGCAAGCGGGGTCTTGCCTGCGGGGTGCTGCCCGCTGCTCAGCACTGTCCGCCGCGAGCCCGGAGAGCCCCGATGAAATCAACAGACGGGCATCCGCAGCAGGGTCCGCAGCTTCTCCGGCTCGACGCGGCGCGGGTCCGAGAGGTGGATCTCATGGTGCAGCCCTCGGAACGAGAGCCCCCGCTCCCTCACGAAGGCGCCCATCTTCTCGATCGTCTCC
>CAYRCA010000538.1:0-3486 GCA_964422565.1 uncultured Acidobacteriota bacterium
GGCCGGCCACTCGGTCGGGAGCCGGGCGCCAACGGCCTCCCGGGTTGAGCCTGCGGGCCACATTCTGTAAGCTCTTATGGCCCGAGAACGGCGACGCCCCGGGAGCGGCCCCGAGACTCGCCCAGCGGTCGAAATCCCATCTCTCGTCAGTGCGGGAAGCGGACTTTACGAAAGGAAGTGGCATGACGGAAGTTGTCGGTGAAATGGAGAAGGGCTGGAACGAAAAGATTCTGTTCAGCGTAAGCGAATTCAAAGGAAAAAAGTACGCAGATATAAGGATTTACTACGAAGATGATGAAGGGGAATGGAAACCCACCAAGAAGGGTGTCACGGTGAATCTGGAGAATTTCCAGAACTTCCGGGAGCGAGTCGAGGAACTCGAGCGCTTCCTCCAGGAGAAGGGGTATCTGTAGGGTCGGAACGGCGGAGTCGATACTGCGGGCAGGGTTTGCGGTTGCTGACCGAACCGGCGGGATTGAATCCGATCAGGAGGTATGGACGTGGCTTGCGAGATTAAATTCAACGATAACGGGCCCATCATAGTAACCGGCGAGTTTGAGCTGAAAGATCCGTCCGGCGGCGCTTTTGGTCTCGGGGGAAGGACCACCATCGGGTTGTGTCGCTGCGGCAATTCGGCGAACAAACCATTCTGCGACGGCAGCCACAACCGGACGGGATTCGCCTCTTGCGTCGAGTCCCGGGATCTCCCGCCGCCGCTGAAGAAATAGGCGTCGGGCGGGCGCGCGCGCCTCGGCCTCGAGGCGAGGGCGCCGAACGCGCCACGCCAACAGGCGTTGCGAAACTTCGCCCCAATTGGTAATCCCGGCGGAATCCCGGGCGCCAGCGGCTGCCTCTACGCGGCGAAATCGGCGTTTTGACAACCGGGAACTTCGAAAGGGGGAGGGGCTTTGGGCAACAACTCCAGAGGGGCGTGATCCGGGATCGAGAACGTCGTATAAGTAATATTATGTCAAGTTTTTGTCAGACGCGGCCTCCGGTCAAACAAATGGGAACTCGACCGGCCCCTGCGGGCGAGTTCGTCAGCCGCACTTCAATTCCCGCCAAAGGGCCGGCCGCGCCTACATCTTGTACTTGCCGAGATCCTCGGGCTTGAGGTTCTCCAGCCACTGCCGGACCTCGTCGGGGTCGAGCTTGTCCTTGTCCAGAGTGATGTTGCGGCTGTTCTGAATCACGTCCTCGGTGACGAAGATAGGCGCGTCGGTGCGCAGCGCCAAGGCTATGGCGTCGCTGGGCCGACTGTCGATGAGCAGCGGACGACCCTCCCGCGTCAGGTGGATCACCGCATAAAAAGTATTATCTTTCAGCTGGGTAACCACAATCTTCTCAACTTCCGCATCAAGATGAATCAACATGTTCTTGAGGAGGTCGTGCGTCATGGGCCTGGGGGTGTCGATGCGCTCGATCTGGAGGGCGATGGCGTTGGCTTCGAAGATGCCCACCCATATGGGCAAGAGGGTGTTCTTCTCCACGTCCTGAAGGATCACGATGGGTGAGTTGGTGATCGGATCCATCATGAGTCCCTTGATTTTGAATTCTTTCTGCATAACGGTCTCCTACACTGCGTCGGCCAACCGGCAGTCGACGAGCGGTTCTCCATTCAAGCTGTTGGGCCCCGCCTCCGTAACCTGGACCCAGGTAAGGTCTCCGGGCGCCTCCGACCCGAAGAAGTTGACCACCTTGTTGCTGGTGGTGCGGCCGAACCGGCGCCGGCCGTCCCGGGCCGTCCCCTCGGTGAGGATCTCGAACTCCCCGCCCAGGTACTTGTCGCGGTGGATCTCCAACTGGATCTCCCGCTGCAGGCGTTGCAGGATCGTCAAGCGACGGGTCTTCTCTGGATCGGGCACGTCGTCCGCCCAACCGAGCGCCTCGGTCATCGGGCGAACGGAATACTTAAAGGAAAACATTTGCTCATACCGTGCAAAACTCACCACATCCAGCGTTTCCTCGAAGTCCTCCTCGGTTTCTCCGGGGAAGCCGACGATCACATCCGTCGACAGGGCGATATCCCGGCCGCAGTGCCGGAACTTCTCGACCAGAGTCATGTACCAGTCCCGATCGTGCTGGCGGCGCATGCGGCGAAGAATCCGGCTCGACCCCGACTGCAGGGGCAGGTGGACCTGATTGCAGATGGTCGCGTTCCCGGCGATCACCGCTATAACGTCGTCGCCGAAATGCCGGGGATGGGGCGAGGTGAAGCGAACCCGCCTCAACCCGGGCAGGGCCGACACGTCGGCCAGCAGATCGGCGAACCGGTATCCCGGCCGGGTCGGATCCCGGTAGCTGTTGACGGTCTGACCGAGCAACTGCACCTCGACGGAACCCGCCGCGACGGCCCGCCGGGCCTCGTCCAAGATCAAGGACGAGGGGCGGTTCCGTTCCCTGCCCCGCGTATGGGGCACGACGCAGAAGGCGCAACGCTTGTTGCAGCCCTCCATGACGGTGATACCGGCCCGGAACGCGCCCTCCCGCACGGGCACCGCCAACTCCACCGGAGCCGGATCGTCGAGAAAGGCGGTCGCCACTCGCGGCGACCGGGCGGATCGAAGCGACAACCGCTCATCCTGGAGTCCGTCGAGAAGGTCGGGCAGCTCGTGGTACAGGTGCGTCCCCACGACCAGATCGACGAAGGGCGCCTTCTTCAGCATCTCCTCCCCCTCCTGCTGGGCGACACACCCGACCACGCCGATGAGAAAGCCGGGGTCGCTTCGCTTTCGACCGCGCAATCGCCCCAGACGACTGTACACCTTCTGGACCGCCTTCTCCCTGACGCTGCACGTGTTCAACAGGTAGAGGTCCGCCTGCTCCACCGCGGGCACCGGGATCAGCCCCCGGTGGCGGAGCAGACCTCCGATCTTCTCAGAGTCGTGCTCGTTCATCTGGCAGCCGTGGGTTTCGATGAAAAAAGTACGCACCATGCCCTTGGGTTCCCCATTCTAAAGAAAAGGGACCGCCCCGTACAAGACGAGGCGGGGGAAGCGGGGGAAGGGGAAGACGAAGGAGAGTCGGGACGATAAGGCGAAGGTCGTCGGGAGGAACCGGGTCTGTAAGCGCCGCCCCGATTCAGTAAGGACCCGAAACCCCTCGCGGCTCTGGGTGGATTCGACTGCGACCTCTCACGGCCAAACGGCGCGTTCGGGTCAACGGCGCGACGCCGGAGCAGCTCCGGGCCGACTCGAGGAGAGCAACTCCCGGGCCTGTCGCCGCGTGGTGTCGGTGATCCGGTCGCCAGCCAGCATGCGGGCCAACTCTTCCACTCGCGCGTCGCGATCCAGGATCCGGATCTCCACGATGTTGCGTCCTTGGCGCCGGACCTTGCCAACATGGAAATGCTGATCGGCGAAGGCGGCGATCTGGGGAAGATGGGTGACGCAGAAAACCTGGTGGCGACCGGCCACGCGGACCAGTTTCTCACCCAGGCTGCGCGCGACGCCTCCGCCGATGCCGGCGTCCACCTCGTCGAAGACC
>CAYRCA010000539.1:0-570 GCA_964422565.1 uncultured Acidobacteriota bacterium
CCACGCAAGCCTCATGACGGGCCTGTTTCCGACCGCGCACGGCATCCGGGAGAACGTGGGTTTTAAGGTCGATCCCCAGCTTCCCGCGCTTGCCGAGATTTTTCGGAACAACGGCTACGCCACGGCGGCCTTCATCGGCTCCTATGTGATGTCCTCCGAGACCGGAATCGCCCGGGGATTCCAGGTGTACGACGAGACGTTCGACCGGGCGATCGAGAGCGTCGTCGCCCCAACCGAACTCCAGCGGTCCGCCGACCAGGTCACCGACCGCTTCCTGGAGTGGCTCCGGGAGCATCGAGGCGGGTCCTTCTTCGTCTTCCTTCACTATTTCGATCCCCACATGCCGCGACCTCGGGGCTACGACTGGGAGGTGACCCAGGTGGATCGAAACCTGGGTAGAATCGACGACTTCCTGAGGGAGCACAGTCTTCTCGAAGACACCCATCTGGTGGTCACCAGCCTGGAAGAAGGGGTGCCCGGCCGTCCGCTTTCCGACGTGATGACCGCGCCCGGATCGGCGGTCGACGTGATGGACCGCGTCGGCGTCGCCCTCGCTCAGCTGCATGCGCA
>CAYRCA010000539.1:580-3478 GCA_964422565.1 uncultured Acidobacteriota bacterium
TCTGGTGGTCACCAGCGACCACGGCGAATCTCTCGGCGAGCACGGGGAATCGGGTCACGGATTCTTCATTTACGACTCCACTCTCCGCGTCCCGCTGATCTTTCGCCCCGCCTCGACCGGGGGGATTGAGCGCTCGAGAACCTTGCCCGAACCGGTGTCGCTGGCCGACGTCATGCCCACGGTTCTGGAGCTGGCGGGATTGGAGGTTCCGGAATCCGTTCAGGGTCGGTCCCTCGTTCCTCTGCTCGAAGGCGGCGCCCTCGAGGCGACCGGAATTTACGCCGAGAGCTACGTCCCCTCGCTTCAGTTCGGATGGAGCCCCCTTCGCAGCATCCGGTCGGGGCGGTACAAGTTCATCGAAGCGCCCCGTCCGGAGCTTTACGACCTGGAATCGGACCCCGGCGAGACGCGAAACCTTTACCGGGAAGAGATCCATCTCGGACGAACCTATCGGGGGAAACTCGAGGAATGGGTTTCCGCTCACGAGTCGGCGCGGGTCGGCCCAACGGCCGCAATTCCTCCGGAGGTGATGGAGAGACTGGCCGCCCTGGGCTATGTGGGAACCGGGTCTCGACCCGGCGGCCGCGCCTCGCGGATCGACCCAAAGGACAGGATCGAGGCCTTCGAACGCTATCACTACATCCTCAATCGTTTGTCCGCCGGAGAATCCGACCGCGGCCTGCTGGCCGAAGTCGAGCTGCTCCGGGAGTCGGCGCCGGAAATCCCGGGCATCAGCTTCCTTCTCGCGTGGATCCATGAAGAACTGGGCCAGTTTCCGGAGGCCCAGCGTCACTATCAGGCCTCCGTCCGGACGGACCCCGACAACCTCCTGGCGCGAAGCCGCTACGCCACCATCCTGATGCGCCTGGGCGGTTACGACGACGCCGAAGGACAGCTGCTCCGGATCCTATCGAGGGCTCCGGACGATTACAAATCCCGCAATAATCTCGCGGGACTATACCATCTCACCGGAAGAAACGACCAAGCCGCGGAGCAGTTGCAGTTGCTCGTACGCCTGCGCCCCAACTACTCGGCGGCCTGGCGGAACTTGGGAAATCTGCTCTTGAGCGGTGAGGACTGGCCCGGGGCCGAAAAGGCATTTCGAAGGGTGATCGAACTGAGCCCCGACGATGCGGCGGGCCATTTCCAGCTCGCTCGGGCTTTACAGGCACAAGGTCTGGAATCGCAGGCTTCCCAAGCCAGAGAGAGGGCTTTCGAACTCGACCCTCGCCTGCGGGCTCTGCAATGAGCTGATTCGCTCATTGGCTCGGCCCGGAAGCGGGCGAACGCCGGCGTGGGGCCCGGCGATGAGAGGGAGGCCGGGGCAGTCCGTGGAGGGAGGCCCCATAGGCATCCAAATGGACCGGCGGCTCTCCCGGCGGTTCGGCTGTGGCCGCGCCGGGACGCCGCTCTTGACTGGAACGTAACGAACTTTGCGCCACCGTCACATCGCCGGCATCCTGGGCACTCTTCTCCTGTTCGCGGTCCCGCACAGCTGGCCCCCTTCGTTTGCCGCCGAGGACGGGGTCGCACAGTATGAACGGGGAGATTACGAGGGCGCCGTTCGGGCCTTCGAACGACAGCGACTGCTGAGTCCCGAGGCGCAACTTCTTTACGGAAGCGCGCTGGTCAAAGTGGGCCGATTCGGCGAGGCCCGCGGCATCCTCCAAACACATCTGCGGGACAACGGCGCGAGTTCCGATGCGTGGCTGCAATTGGGGCTCTCCTACTTCGGCGAGCGCCGATTCGATTTTGCGCGGGACGCCCTTCTGCAATCCCTCACGCTGGATCCCGAACGCGCCGACGTCTGGAAGTACCTGGGACGAATCGAGGTGGCCAGGGGGGACGCCGCCGCCGCCGAGAGGGCGCTGGTTCGGGCTTTGCACAACCAGCGCGAGGGCCCCGAGGCGCTTTACCTTCTGGGCCGTCTCTACCAGTCGGAGGGACGACTTGTCGAAGCGGCCGAATTCCTCGAGCGCGCCGTCGCCGCCGAGCCGGCGTCCGTCCGGCGTCGCGCGCACCTCGGGACGGTATTGTACGGGCTGGGACGAACGGACGAAGCGGAGGAGGAACTCAAGAAAGCCGTGGGTCTCAACGACCGTTCGCCCTCCCGGGACTATGTGCCGCACCTGGAGTACGGCATTCTCCTGCAGCGGCTCAACCGCCTAGAGGAAAGCGCGCGGCAGCTCGAAAGGGCGGCGAAAATGGCCCCGAGCGACGTGGAATCGCGGTTCGAGTTGGCGCGAACCTATCTTCGGATGGGCCGGTTGAAGGAGTCCCGCCGCCTCCTGGAGGAGGCGTTGCGGCTGGAGCCGAGGGATGCGCGGGTCCATTACCTGCTGAGCCGGGTCTGCTTCGTCTCGGGGGACCGGACGTGCGGCCTCGAGCACGCACGTCTGTCCGAACTGTACCGGGAGCCCGGCGGTTAACCATGGGAATTCAACGGCAGACGGAAGTACCGCCGCCGGCTCGGCGGCATTGGGTGCGCACCATCCCGCCCAACAGTAACGCCGGCCCGATGCACCGTGCCTGGATTCTCCTGTGCGCAATGTTGCTGTGCGGGGCAACAACCTCGGCGGCGGAGCCGGATGCCCCGGCGACTCGCATACGGCTGGTCGATGTGGCCGAGGAAGCGGGAATCGATTTCGCCGTCGACAACTCGGCGGCGGGCCGGAAGTATCAGATCGAAACCATGATCGCCGGGGTCGCCCTGTTCGACTTCGACAACGACGGCCTGCTCGACATCTATTTCACCAACGGGGCCGAGATTCCGAGCCTCGAAAAGACGGGACCGCGTTTCTGGAACCGGTTGTATCGAAACCGGGGAGCGTTGCGGTTCGAGGACGTAACGGAGAGGGCCGGGGTGACACCGCCGAGGGGCTGTCCATCTTCTTATCG
>CAYRCA010000540.1:0-3477 GCA_964422565.1 uncultured Acidobacteriota bacterium
CACGAGGCCCTCCGCCAAGGCCGTTACGGAGCGTGCCTCCGGCTTTCCCGTCTGCTGCGGGAGGACGGAGCACAATTTGCCGCCGTCTACGAGGCGGCCTCCCTGCTGGAACTGGGCCACTGGGAGGAGAGCCGCGCCGTCCTGGACGGATTGCCCCCGGATGAGGCGGCCGGGTGGCTGGCCGGGAAGCTGAGCGAGGTTCATTCCGTGCTGCCCCGCGGGGTTTCCGCCCTGGTTCAGGATCGCCGGGGTCGGCCCATTGGCTGGCGCGGGCCCGAAGGCGAGCTGCAGCCGCTGGGCCACATCGACGCTCACCTGCTCCCGGTGGAGGCGATCGAGGAGGCGTTGGGCGACGATCTGACCCGCAGCGTTCGGTTGAGCGTCGATCTCGATTTGAGTCGCCTCGCCTATTCCGCCCTGGGCCGCTATCAAGGCAGCATCGTCCTTATCTCCACCCAGACCGGCGAAATCCTCGCGGCCGTCTCTGATCGGCAAACCAGGAGAAGAGAGGCCAACTCTCCCTTTACCCAGGAAAGGGAGCCGGCCTCCATCTCGAAGCTGATCACGACCACCGCCGCGCTTCGCGCCGGCATCGACCCGGACGCCGAGATCGGGGCCATGACATGCCGTGCCGCCGAGCGCTACGACGGTCACTTCCTCTACTGCGCTTATCGCGCCGGACCGCTGAGAGGTCTCAACCGGGCGATGGCGGTCAGTTGCAACGTCGCCTTCGCCAATCTGGGCGTCCGGATGGGATGGGACCACATGGCGTCCGAATTGCGGCGATTCGGCTTCGATCGGGATCGGAAGGGTCAGTTGGCGTTCGGTCGAATTCTCGCTCCCTGGGGAGGGGATCGACGGTTGGCCGACCTCTCCATCGGACTTGACGAGACGGCCATCACACCCGTTCACGCGGCTTTGCTGGCGGCCGTCTTCGCCAACGGAGGAAGAATGCCCGAGCCCACGCTGATTTCCTCCAGCGACGGTTTGCTGGGCCTGTCGCCGCGGCCCTTTGGGCTCGCGGAGGGACACCCGGTGGTCGACGCCGAGTGGGTGCCGCTGGTGCTGGGATCGATGCTCTCCGTGGTGGAGTCGGGAGGAACCGCTTCCAACGTGGCGCCGCCCGAGTTCCCCGTCGCCATGAAGACGGGAACCGGAGCCACGCCCGGACTCGGTTTTCACACCAACTACGTCGGCATCGGCCCACTGCCCGACCCGACGGTTGCCTTCTCGGTGCGGATCACCGGTCAGCGCACCTCCCGGCAGGTGCGCTACGCCACCTTTCGAGTAACGCAGAGTCTGCTGAATTCCCTGAGCGGATCGCAGCCGCTGCTGCTCGATCATCCCGGTCCGCCCCCCGGGGCATGGACCACTCATTTCGAGTCCCCGCGTCCCGGGACCGACCGGGTCGACTTCGCGCCGACGGCTGCGGGCGGGTGATGTCTTCAGCACCGCCGACCGCCCGGAACCACAGACCCCGCGCGTCGGGAGCACTCCGAACTGAGGGGGGAAGAAAGCCCTCCCGCTCAGGCCGCTCGGACTCCGCGTCCGCCGCTCCGGTTCCGGTGACGCCCGTCCTCGTCAGTCGCCTCGCGGATGGAAGGTGACATCGAACTCGAAGTCCACGGGCAGCCCCTCCTCGGGGGTGATCTTCAGATTGGTGACCGTATAGCTCACGCGGAGTCTTCTCGTCCCCGACTGATCCGCCGCCCTGGCCCTGACGTCCAGGAGAACCGTCTTTCCGCCCTGCAGAACCAGGGAACGGGCGAAGGTGGCGTCATCCAGTTCCTGGGTCGACTCCAATTCGTAGTCCAGGTCCGATCGGTTCTCGATCTGGATATAGCCGCGTGAACGCCCCGTGAGGACCAGCGACGGGTTCAAAACCGAAACCGAGCGCTCGAAGATGGGCCGAAGGAACCGCTCCTCCCCAATCAGCATCCCGCCCGAGTAGACCGCGGTCCGCCGGTCGAACAGCGCCTCCTTGATGGCTTCCGCGGTTCGCTCCCGGGCGAACACCAGGGTCACGGGCCGGTGGTCTCCCTGGCGGACCAGGTAGTCGAGGTTGACCGGGGCATGGATGTCCGAGTTGCTGAGCATGGTCAGCCCCTTCTCGAGGCACCAGCGATGCGCCTCGGGGTAGTACTCCCGCTCGTTGACCACCTCTATCCCATGAAGGAACCCCTGTTCCACCAGCTCGGTGTGCTCCGGATACCAGCGGGCAACTCCGTCGGGCTGTTGACCCGTCCATCCCGGATGGTTCCAGAAGATGAACGCCCCCTGATCCTTGGCCGCCCGCAGGGCGTCCCTCCAGTCCTCGGTGTCCAGCGGAACAACACTATCGAGGAAAATCGCGTTCAGATGCCCGGGCGGCATGTCCCGTGTGACCTCCGAACCCCGGATCACGATGATTTGCAGAGTCTCCCCGTGGGGCGCGGCGATCTCGTAGGAGCGGTCGTGGTTGGTGGGCAGATCGGCCCTGTGGGGCTGATACTCGATATGGTCGGTAATGGCGATGGCGTCCAGCCCCTCGCGCCAAGCCTCCTCGGGCCTGACGTCCGGCCAAACTTTCCCGTCCGAAAAGACGGTGTGTATGTGAAAGTCGCATTTCAGAGTCTGGTACTCCAGAATATCGGGAATTCGAATCGGCGTCCGCGCCCGGGGATCGTGGCCAAAGACGTGCGGAACGAGGACAATCCCGGCAACCGCCCCCAACACCCAGACAGCTTTTCTTCTCACAACTTCCTCCAATTCGTCGACTGTTGACCTTCCAGGACCGTTGCCCGTGACGCCTCCCGGCCGTCGCGAAGAGCTTCCTTCCGGAAAGACTCTCGACGCCCGTCGACCGCTCCCGACTCATCGACTACCCCTCTTCCCGCCTAATCCCGCCACTGACATCGTCCCACCACGAAAACCGGCATCCCGACGTAGGAGGCATCGAAGACGACTTCGATGTCGTTGTTCGACAGAGCCACGCAGCCGTCCGTCCAGTCCCGCCCGCGCCCGCCTTCCCCATGGACCTCGATCAGGCCACCGATTCGGGCATCTCGCGACAGGCGGCCTTCCCGGACCGCACGGCTGAACCGCTCCCAATCGAGGGAATTCGGATAGTCAAGCAGGAGGGCTCGATGGTACTGGGTCTTCTCCTCTCCCTTCAGCTCACTGACCCGGTATTCTCCCTCCGGGGTCGCCCCGTCGCCCTGTCTGCGCTTGTCGTGGAGTCCGTTCCAGCCGAGATCCACCGGGAAAACGCGAGTCGGACGCCCTCCCTCCAACCATCTCGCCTCCCGGCGAAACTTGTCTATCACCAACACGGGGCGGTCATCGGCGTGGGAGACCTTGACGGCTTCGAAACAGAGTTCCCCCCAGGCGCTCAGGAGCGAGGGATCCGAGAACCGGGCCTCGAGCCCATCGAGAAAGGAGCCCACCGCCCCGCTCGACGATTTCAACTCCTCGATGGTCTGTTCCGCAAGAAAGACC
>CAYRCA010000541.1:0-3473 GCA_964422565.1 uncultured Acidobacteriota bacterium
GAGCCCCGGGGCTTCGGGGGAGGGGCGATCCACGAAGGGCCACGAGGAGTCGGGCACCAAGTCGGCCGGCGAGTCGTCCGTCTTCTGCTCGAACGCGACACACCTCAAGGGTGCCGGGATCCTTGTCGGACCGGGAGCCCCGGTGTCCCGCTGCCCCACCGTCGCCCTCCGCGCCGGGGTCACGCCTCGACCGCGGGCCCCACAGTGGTTTCCACGGCCGGGGAAGCGGCGGACGGCACCCGGGGCGAACTGGCGCGCCAGACCTTCTTCAGCCCCTCGGCCAAGTCGTCCATCAGGGTGTAGTAGGTCGGCAGCACGACCAGGGTCAGAATCGTCGACGCCATCAGGCCCCCCATCACGGTTCGGGCCATGGGAAAATAGCGGAGATCGAGCAGCGAGCTGGTGCCGACCGCCAGGGGGATCAGACCCACCACGGTGGTCAGCGCCGTCATCAGGATCGGCCGGAACCGCTCCCGGCAGCCGGTCAGGATCGCCTCGGAACGCACCATGCCCGACTTCCTCAGGTTGTTGATGTGGTCGATGAGGACGATACCGTTGTTCACCACGATGCCGATCAGAATCAGAACGCCGATCTGGGCCATGATGTTGAAGGGGGTCCCGGTGATCAACAGAAACCAGGCGACCCCGACGAAGGCGAACAGCAGGGAGATCATGATCGAGAAGGGGTGGGCCAGGGACTCGAACAGGGAGGCCATGACGAAGTAGACCATGAAGAGCGCCAGCAGGATGTTGAAGAGGAACTCCTTGTCCTCCTTTCCCTCACGCAGGGTCCAGAAACCATACGACCAGCTGTATCCCTCCGGATAACCGAGGCCGTCCATGATCTCCGTGACCAGTTTCATGCCGTCGTCCCTCCTCTCGCCGGTGTAGTTGGCGAAGAGGTTGGTGAACGTGCGCCGATCCTCCCGCTGAATGGTTCCCGGCGTGCGCGCAATTCGCAGGTCGGCCACCTGCGACAATAGGATCTGCTCGCCGCCGGGGCCCGCTCCCACCACCAGCGACTTGAGATCCTCCAGGTCCTCTCGGTCGCCGGGCTGCAGGCGGACCCAGATATCGACCTCGCCGTCGGGAGTCTGGTAGCCGCGGATCTCCCGTCCCCTCAGGACGATACCCAGGATGCCGGCCACCGACTGGGGGGAGACGTTGTAGCGGCGGGCCAACCGGCGATCCAGAACCAGCTGGACCTCCTGTTCCCCACTGTCCAGAGCGGTGTGCACCTCGGAGAACCCTCCGGTTTGGCGCATGCGCCGGCGGGCTTCCCGAGCCAAATCCACGAGCGTGGTCGGCTCCTCGCCGTAGATGCTCACGCCGATCCAGTTGCGGTTCTCACCTCCCCGCTGCCCACCCAGGCGAATCTGAGCCCCCGGTATCACCGGAAGGCCCTCCGAGATCAAGCGGCGGATCTTCTCCAGTTCCTCGAGGTCGACGCGATCCTTATCGAAGTAGAGCCGTGTATTGGCGAAGTTGTTGCCGTAGACGCTGTAGACGTCTCTGACTTTGAATTCCTCCCGGCGGTCGAGAATGAATTCCTCCACCGGGTTGACGAAATCCTGCTCGATCTTCTGATAGTGGTAATTTTCCGTGAAATCGAACTGGATTTGGACGTCGCGCATCTCCTGGGCGTCGAAGGAACTGTCGGGAAGCCGCATCAACACGGAGAAGGAGGCGACGACGATAATGGGGACGACCACCAGGCCGACCAGGTAACGGTGTCTCAGAGTCCAGGACATGGCCCGCAGATAGCGGTTCACCACCCCCGCCGGGACGGCCTCCCGATTGCGTCTGCGCGCCCACCATCGGGCCGCCCCTTCCATCCACAGGGTGAAGCGGTCCTTGCTGCGGACGGAGCGCGAGCTCAACAGCTTGCCCGCCCCCATGGGGATCAGGGTCAGCGAGATGAAGAGGGAGCAGAAGAGCGTGACCATGATCGCCACGCCCGTGTATCCCAGGAAGATGGTCAGGTTCGTCTCCTGGCCGAAGACCAGGGGAACGAAGATAATGACCGACGTGAGGGTGGCCGCCACCACCGCGGTGATCACCTCCTGGGTCCCCTCGCAGGCGGCGACCACCCGCGTCTTCCCCTTCTCCAGTTTCTGATAAATGGACTCCAGCACGACGACGGCATTGTCGACCAGCATCCCGGTAGCCAGCATGAGGCCCATCATGGAGAGGACATTAAGGGTGTAGCCCATGAGGTACAGGAACCCGACGGCGGACACGATCGAGAAGGGGATGGCGATCCCGATCAATAGGGTGGCGCCCAGTCTTCGCAGGAACAGGAACAGGACGCCGACGGCAAGAGCCGCGCCCAAGAGACCCGCATTGAGCAACCCCGACAGGGATTTGGTGATCTCCTCTCCCGCGTCGTGCCAGACGAGCACCTCGATACCCGCCAGCACCGGATCCTGGTTGAGCTCTTCGATTCTCGCCATGACCCGGTCCACGGTCTCCACCGTGTTGGCGTCGGAAGCCTTCCGTATCTCCAGCGCGATGGCGAACTCTCCGTTCAAGTGGCGGCCGAAGGTGGAAGCGGGCTCCCGCAGGACGATCTCCGCGATCTCGCCCAACCTCAGCCCCCGATCATTCACCGGGAACTCCCTCAGGTCGTCGAGGGAGGCGATGACCCCCTTGCTCATCACCCGGTAGCGGTTTCCCCCTTCGTCCAGCTTGCCCAGACTGAGATTCAGATTGGCGCTGTCCAGACGCCGGAAGAGGGCGTCGACGTCGACGGAATACCGTTTCAAGGCATCGAGCCTAAGATCAATGGCGATCTCCTTCGGCTCGACCCCGCCGATGCTGACCTCGGCCACGCCTGCGACCGTCTCCAGCGGTTTCTTGATACGGGAGTCGAGCAGCTCGTAAGCCCCGCGCAGGTCGTGATACGAGGCGATCCGGCCCTCGATGATCGGGAAATCGTCGGTGCTGAAGTTCTGGACCAGGATTCGGTCGACGTCGCCGGGGAGATCCTTGCGGGCCCGCTCCACCAGTTCCCTCGCCTCGGCCCGCAAAACGTCGATATCCTGGTCCCAGGGAAACATCAATCGAATCACCGCTCGATCCGAATCGGACCAGGAGGTGATTCTCTCCATGTGGGGGAGCGTGCTGAGCGCCTCCTCCAGCGGCTTCGTGATGGACTCCTGGATCTGCTCCGGCGTCGAGTTCGGGTAGGGGACCACCACGTTGATCTCGGGCGCGTTGATGCTGGGAAGCAGGACCAGCGGGATCTTGAAGATCGAGACAGTCCCGAGAAGGAGGAACGTGACCAGAAGCATGCAAATGGTGACCGGGAAACGTATTGAGAATTCAGAGATCCGGAACGCCTTCCCGTTCTCCGGACTCTCGGCCCCCCTCGAGAAGTTGACCATGGACTAATCCCCCATGGAGCGCTGAACGCCCCCGCCCAGCGCCTCCACGGCGCCCGTAGTGAGCATCGGACACAGCTTGAAGGCGAG
>CAYRCA010000542.1:0-2865 GCA_964422565.1 uncultured Acidobacteriota bacterium
AGAGCGGGCGTCCGCCACTTGGGGCGCTTGGCGCAGCAACTCGGCCAGAATCCGCTCCGGCGACAACAGCCCGGCCGGATGAGGCCAATGGTCGAAGGTACACACCGGCTGGAAGCCGGCGGTCACGAATCCGGCGCCGGCGGCCACCGCCTCGGGGCCCGGAAGATCGACCACCGTCAGGCAGTCCGGGCTTTTCCAGCTGGGAGCATCGGCGCGCGGCCCGGATCCCGCGAAGATTCGCGGGTCGATCCGGGCGGCATCCTCTCGGGAGGTGGGCCCCACCCTCCCGGAGGGCAGGCTGTCCAGAGCGGCGAAAAGGGTGACGCAGTGAAACGGCTCCCAGGGGGTTCTGGGGAGCGGACCCCAGAGATCGAACAGCTGCTCCGCCCTCAAATACCGCGTCCACCGGTCCCCGCCCTGCACGTCCGTTCCCCGGGGGTCTCCCACTTGGACGGGGCTCAAGCGGCGCGAGAGCGGGAATCGAACTCGAGCGACCCGCTCAAGAATCCTCGACAAGTGTTGCCACATGGTAGGCCTCGTGATTGAGAAAGGGACTTGCGGCCGCCCGGCTGTAGTAGCCCGCGAAGCGTCCGTTGACGACGTATGCCCCGATGGTTGGATAGAGCAAGCCCGCTTCAAACTGCAGCGGGGAGACGGGAAAGCACTCCTGGACCAGGTAGTTCTCCGGTCGGCTGACGGCTTCGCGGAGCGCGTCGCTCCACTGGGAGGGCCCGACCAGGGAGCCCATGACGACGGTGTCGCCCATCCGACCGAAGGCGTGCTTGATAACCCACCGACTGGGGGCGGCCTCCAGCTCGGGGAGCAGTTCCCGGCTGAACCGGCGGCTGGCGGGGGTGTGCTCGTCCAGCAACCGGCGGTCGTCGGGGTCCAGCACCGGCTGTTCCCGCCACAGGGCGAAAACCTTCTTACTTTGCCGGATCAGGCGCCTGAGTGGGTTCATCATCCGCAACCCCGGTCCGAGACGCCGCCACGTCCTCAGGTTCGGCAGCATGGGAATCCACTCGCCGGGGTAAAAGCGGAAGGCCGCGTCGAAGGGCCAGCCCGAGATGGTGGGACGGCCAAAGCGTCCCGACAGGTGGGCCGGCGAGCAGAGCCGAGTTTCGCACCCCTTTTCCCGAAGCCAGCGCTCGACGAGCAGGATGTGCTGCAGATCCTCCGAGTATCCGGTGGCGAACATCAGGGCCACCCGCTTTTCCTCAAAGGCCTCGGCCACGGCGCGCGCCAGATCCCCCTCGAAGCTCCGACCCGACAGAACTCCCCCCAGGAGTCGGGGCAAGCCCGCGGCTTCATTGAATCCGCCGGGCACATCCTCGTTGAACTCGGAGATCATCCACCGGCCGTCGCCGGTTGGAAAGAGATCGTAGCGAGCCAGTTGGAGCGGGCACTCCTCCTCCTCGGCGATCAGGGAGGGCAGGGGTTGGGGGATGCCCAAGGCCGCGAGGAGCTCGGGCTCGCGCCGAATCCGTTCCTCCAACCGCCCCAGGGCCCGCGAAATCGCCTCCACCGTCGCGACGACGCGTCGATGCTCGTCCCGGGTCAGGACCATCGCCTCCGGAACGACCAAACACCGTCCGCAGGCGTAGGCGTCCCACTTGAAGTGGTCGAATCGCAGGCGTCGGAGAAGCTCGCGAAACTCGTCGGCGGAAACGCCCCAGCCGCATGTCTTCATGCCCCCGGCCCCAGGTATCGGTCGAGGAATCGGTTGGCCGACCAGGTGGCCAGCCCGCAGAACAGGTAGAAGGAGCTTTCCAGCCAACGGCGCGCGGGGGTGGGCGCCGGTAAACGCGGTCCTGCGGGGAAATTGACCGTGCGCGTCAGTTCGTGGACCCCCAGCATGGCGGCCACCACGCCCACCGCCAGCAGGCCGTGCCACCAGCCGTAGAAGTCCCCGGCCACGGTCTCCGTCACGATCCATGCCGTCCCCAGGGCGTAGGTGGCGCCGGCCCGCGCATCCTCCAGGCTGCGATCCCGGCGCAACCGGGCGGTTACCCTGCCAGGTTCCCTCCAGAGAAAGAGCGCGAGCGCCCCGGCGAAGGTTCCCCAGCCCAGCAGAAAGAATCCGAGGGGAACCCACCATCCCCCTTCGTCCTCCCCAACCGGATCGGCCTCTCCCCAGAGACTCCCCCCGAACACCAGTCCCGTGCTCAGCACGACCGCGGCCAGAAGCGTGCCCGCCGCGAGGTTTCGCCGTTCACAGACGTCGATTCGAAAACGGGGGCCGAAGGCGGCCCCGGTGAGCTGGCCGAATATCTTGACGGCCGCGTAACCCATGACCAGGTAGAACAGGACGTAGACGCCCGTCACGCTGGGGTCCGCGTAGCGCCAGATGACGATGGCGATCCAGGCCATGGAGGCCCAGACGGAGAGCCGCACCAGTCCAACGGCCGGGTTCCCGCGGAGGTACAGCCAGTGCAGCCTGCTGGTGGCGGTCGCCAGTGCCCCGACAACCGCGAGCCCGGCCGAAATGAGGAAAACCAGATACTCGTCCTCGTCCATTATGTCGTCGGCGAATTCTAACCCAGCCAGTCCCGAATCGTGGAACGGAATTCAAGACTGCCGATCGATGATCGGGAACTTGGAACAGAGGGTGGAATGTGCTTCGCGGAACCGGTGTTGCGATTGCGATTCCACATGTCGGCGCAAAATGACCGCCTCTTGTGACAAACAACGCGGCTGCTAATTTACGACATTCTAAAAATTTTTTATGGTAAGCGTCGGTAACTTCCATATGATCGGCTGATTTCCTCCCTCCCGTGGAGAAAGCAAGACGGCGTCGCGCAATCGGCGAAAATCACGCAGTTGGCGCGAGCGACGCGGTTGGCGCGAGACAAGGAAATCGCCATC
>CAYRCA010000542.1:2875-3466 GCA_964422565.1 uncultured Acidobacteriota bacterium
GAGTCCACCTCGGTACGAGGCTCCCCCAGGTTCGGGGAACCGCCCGAAGCGGAGCTTGGCGCTTCGGTGTGAAGCGCTCGAGGGGAGGGCGCGGCGGTGGTCGCCGACGACGAATCGACCCTTCCGGGGAGCCGGAGGGAAACCAACACATGAAAGAGGCGGCAGGATGTCCGCCGGGAGGAACGAGATGACGAGGAAAGAGTTCAGAGAGCGCGTTCGGTTGACGGGTGCCATCGGTCCCAGCCTGATAAGGTGCGTCGCGATCTCTCTTGTCGTGGCGGTTACAGTCGTGACGGGTTTCGCCGGCGTGGCGCGGGCGGAATTCGGCGCGGGAGCCGCGGAATGGCCTCGCGCCATGGAGTTGGAGGCCGAGGCCATTCAAGGAGGGGCCCTCCTGTCGTGCGGAGGAGCGATCTTGGGAGGCCTCATGATTGGAGGCACCTTGTGGGGCGCTTTCGTGGGAGCCCTCATGATCGCCTGCGGGTGCGATAACGAACTCGACCGCATGTTCAACACCAACTTCACTGGGGCCTGCGCGTAGGCTCCGGCAAGGAAGAGGCGAGCCGACGGTCCATGAACTGGTCAGCGCTG
>CAYRCA010000543.1:0-3462 GCA_964422565.1 uncultured Acidobacteriota bacterium
TCGCGACGTCGCCGCTCTTGCCCACGCCGACCTCGCTCGGCCCGCGGGAGGCGGATCCGCGCCGGGCGAAGATGACTACCTTCTTTTCAGATGGCTGCTGCGGTCCTCCCCGTCCAGTTCATCGGGCGGTTGGAGCCCCAGGACGGAAGCCAGTGTGGGCGCGATATCCACGGTCGCGGCGGTCTCGGACACCAGCGCGGGTTCAAAGCCGGGGTTCCAGAAGATGATGGGCACGTGGGTGTCGTAGCGATAAGGGGAGCCGTGCGAGGTGCCTGTGCCTGTGCCTCCCAGGTAGTACTTGCGGGGCTGGACAAAGAGGTCGCCGCTGCGATCGGCGTGGAAGTTTCGCCAGTAGAGCTGGAAGAAATGGTCGGAGGAAGCGGCCTCGGGCTCCCGTTCCAGCTGCGTCCGGGTCCAGACGCGCTCGACATTCGGGCAGGTCCCGAGGAGGCGCGCCAGTTCGGTTTCCACGTCCTGTCGCCGAACGTTCTTTCGCCCCAGGGTTTCGTAATTGAAGTACGTGCCGGACAGCAACCAGTCGTCTTGGCCGAAACGCTCGAAAAAGCGGCTCCCGGCCCTCTGGACACACAATGTGTCTTCGGTGGTCCGTCTGGCGCCTTCCTTGCCTTGGGCCCGCCGGTACTCAGGCAGGGGAACGACGCCGTGGTCGGCGGTGAAGGCGATCAGGACGCGCTCAAGGCCGACGCTGCGGTCCAGAAACTCGAAAAGCTCGGCCAGCGTGCGGTCCAGCCGCAGGACGCAATCCAGCACTTCGGGACTGTTGGGGCCGTAGGTGTGCCCGACCGAATCCAAAACGGAAAAGGAAAGACCGAGCAAGTCCACCGCCTCCCCCTGCCCCAGCCGCTCCTCCTCCACCAGCCGCTCCGCGAAACGCAACATATACCAGTCCATCCAGGGAGTGGAGCCGAAGGAGGAGTAGAAGGCGGAGTTGGGCGAGAGGGAAGTTCCACCGAGAGAGTAGGGGAAGGAGGACTCGAACCAGCCTCTGTCGGCCGGGAGGATCTCCAGCTTCTGGTACATCTCGGGAGTCACGGGCAGCGGCTCCCAAACCTTGCCGAAGAAGCGGTCGGGAAGTCTTTCGGCCATGAATGCATCCACCCAGGCGGGAAGCTTCTGGAAGTAGTACTGGCTGCTCACGAACTCCCCGGTGTCGGAGTCGTACCAGAAAGCGCCGTCGGCCTTCAATCCCGCCGGCAGGATGGCGCCGCGGTCCTTGCGGCTGACGCCGAAGGCCCTGGAGCGGGAGTCGCGCTCCTTGAGCCAATCCCCGAGGGAGGAGACCAGGAGGTGGCGCGGCGAGCGTCCCGAGGGACCCGGCCGGGGCGGGTCGGCCCGCCCGGAACGCAGGATGCCGGAGGCGTCGTCCTGGACGCAGTTGACCGTGTCGTTCCGGCTGCGATCGAACCAGGAATTGCCGATGATTCCCGAATGGCGCGGGTAGCTTCCGGTCGAGACGGTGGCGTGTCCCGGTCCGGTGCTGGTGGAGGCGTGAGCCTGATGGGCATCGGTGAAGACCACGCCCTCCTCCGCGAGGCGCTTGAGGCCTCCCTCGAGAAGAGGCGAAAAGCGCTCCAGGTACTCATAGGGGAGCTGATCGACCATGAGGAGGAGGACCAGCCGCGTGTCCACGTCCGCGCCCTCCGAGGTCTGGGATCGAGCCCCGGGTACGAGTGAACAAAGGAAAACGATGGCGGCGATTGCTTTCTTGGTGTTCATGTTGAACAGGATTATAGCGGAGGGCGGGCCGAAGGGCTGAACCTCTTGCTGCGAGAGCCGCGAGAGCCGTCCTCGCCCGGGAAGGGAATCGTGTGGAACGTCCACCGGATTATTTCCATAGCCGGGGCGGGACGCGTTCCAGCACGCTCGGGTTGTTGACTAGCAATACGCGGGTATACGGAAGGGGCTGGCGGAGAGGGTGGGATTCGAACCCGGATTCTGTAAGGTGCTTTAGTTTCATAGGGTTAGATGCTGTGTCAAAATCGGGTGCCGCAGGACTGCAACAATGAGCGCGTGCTGTCACCGTTTATTCACCCACCTTTCCGGCCTCTCGGACCAGGTCGTCGATGCCCACATGGAGGTACCGCTGGGTCGTCGCGAGGTCCCGGTGACCCACCCACCGCTGGACGATCGACGGATTGCGTCCCCAACGATTCAGGGCGTGGGTGATGTGGGTGTGGCGGAACGTGTGGACGCTCACGTCCTTCTTCTTGGTGATCGACTGGATTAACCGACTCAGGTGATCACTCACCTGGTAACCGGTCCGGGACATGAAATAGAGCCCCCAGATGTTCTCCTGGCGGCTCGAGGACCGGCGCCAAGCGTTCCTCGATGGGAATGACCCGCTCGGACCCCCACTTCGGCACCCACTCCACCTGCTGCGGATCTCGCTTGCCCCGGACCGGGACCCTCAATTCCTTCGATCGGATCCGGACGAGCCGTTTGCCCAGCCTCACGTCCTTGCGGGTCAGATGGCCAAGCTCGCCGATCCGCATCCCGGTGTAGTACAGGGTGGCGAGAATCGCCCCGGCGTCGGGCCATTTCGGGTCGTCATAATCGAGCAGCAACCGGAGTTCTTCGTCCGTGAAAACTCGGCGCGCCTCCGACTCCTTGCCGGTCGGCCGGTAGAGGCGCTCGACGAGTTCCTTGGAGGCCACATTCTCTCGGACCCAGCGGCGGCGGCGATACCAGTTGAGGAGAGCCCGGAGGACGTCGACTTCGTAGTCGACGGTCCTGGGTTCCACCTGGGGACTGCGATGGAGCTGGTAGTCCTGAACCGTCGCCACATCGAGTGAGTTCAGCGGGAGATCGGCTCCAACGAAGCCTTCGAAGTGGTCGAGGGCCTTGCGGTAGCGCGAAACGGAGTTCGGCCGGTTGCGCTTGGCGAAGTGGCGCAGGTACTCTTTGGCGGCATCGCCCAGCGTGATTCCCAACCACCTTCCAGCTGCTCTCGCTCCCGCCTGCGCCGCCAAAGAAAAAAGTGTTCCTCGGCCGTGTCTCGGTCGCGGGACTGCAAGGAGTGCATGCGGCGCTCCAGGTACAGCGGCGGATTGTAGTAAACGACGTAGTAGACACCGTTGGAGGGACGTTTCCACAAGCGGGGATCCTTCTTCATGGTGTCGATAATAGACCCCGACGCGAGTCCGGTCATCCCACCACCTTCCGCAGATCGTGCGTTCTCAGAAATAAAAGGAAACTACTCTTCGTGACCATCGCCTTGCGGCGTTTCTCGGTTCGATACGTGACGACGTCGAGGATCTGATTGGCCACGAGCCGCATCACCGCCTGGCGCCCCATGCCGCTTCGCGAGCAGAACGTGGAGACGGGAAGCAGTTCCTTCTTACCGAAAATGGCATAGCGGAACGTGTCAACAACTTTGAGACACTTTGTTTTTTAATTTAGTGTAGTTCTCACTTTCTTTTGAACCCTCCACCGGAGGATTGA
>CAYRCA010000544.1:0-845 GCA_964422565.1 uncultured Acidobacteriota bacterium
CCCACACTGAGGGCACAGGCGACCGGCTCCCGCCAGACCCTTCTGCCCGAGACTCGCTCTTGCGGTTTTGCTGATTTTCTCCGCCATTTTCCTTGTCCTCCGTTATCTGTTTCGGGGCCTGTTGGCGATACAAAAAAAGCTGTGCCCGACCCGAATCGGGCACAGCGGAAACGCGCATTTTACCGTCGAATTCCCAGATGTCAAGAAGAATTCGAAATCGGCAAATCGGCAGAATTGGAACCGACCGCGCGCGGCGCGACGGCGCCATCCAAAGTGTACAGGTGAGAAGATGCGCCTTTTGCCCCCGCGGTTTCGGAAAATCGACAGTCCGGAGTCGGCGAGATTCGGGTTCTACGGTCGGCGTTCAACGCGGAAGTCAGGGACGCAGGGATGGGCGGCAGTCGGCGGCGCCTAATTCCCGGCGCGCCTGCGGGCCTGTCGCATGCCAACCGCCCAACGCGCTACGCCCCACAATACCTCAGGCGAGAAGGCCGATCTCCACCTGGGTGACATCCTTCAGGGCCGCCTCCATGTACGCTTTGATCCTCTTGTACAGCGACCGCTCATTCAACCGGATGGCCTCGCGGGTCACACCAAAGCGGTCGGCGATCTCCTGCAGCGTTTTCGGCTCCTCGGCGATGAGCCGCTCGCGGAGGATCGCCAGTTCCCGCTCGCTCAAGGTGCCGGCGAACTCCTCCAACTTGCGGTTGAAGAGGTCCTTCAGTTCCCCCCTCGCCAGCCGTTCGTCCAGCGCCTCCTCGGTGGCTTGGAGAGTGTCTATGTACTGGAGCTTTTCGTCCTCGCCCACCCACTCGTCGAGTCGCAGTTCCCCCGACTCGATGTTG
>CAYRCA010000544.1:855-3459 GCA_964422565.1 uncultured Acidobacteriota bacterium
CTCTCGACCGCTCTCACGTCCTCCTCGCTGACGTTGAGCCGCTCCGCCAGAAGTTCGTGAGTCGGCTCGATTCCCTGCAGGCGCAGCCTCTCCTTCTCCTGTCGAAGATTGAATAGGAGCCGTCTGCGCTCATTGGTCGTGCCTACCCGCACGATACGGAAGTTGTCGATCACAAACTTGATGATGTAGGCCTTGATCCACCACGACGCATACGTCGGCAACCGGTTTCCCTTATAGGGATCGAACCGCTTGACCGCCTCGATGAGGCCGATGTTGCCCTCCTGTATCAGATCGATGATGTTGTGGTAGACGCGGGCGTAAATTCGGGCGATCTTCACCACCAGGGGGAGATTGGCGGTCACCAGCCGATAGGCGGCGGCGGGGTCCTCCTCCTCCCTATAGCGCACCGCCAGTTCGAACTCCTCCTCGGCGGTCAGCGGTTGGAACCGGCGTATATCAAGGAGGTATCGCTGCAGTGGGCTAAGGCGGGACAGGCTGGTCTCGCCGCGGGGCACCAACCCGCCGATCCGCTCTTCGAGAGGAGACTCCGCCGCCACGTCGTTCTCGACGACCTCCGAAAGCGACTCGGGTGCCATTGAGGGGATTCTAGCACAAAGGCTCCCGGGGCCCGGGACCGTCGCCGGCCCACCGCTAGAGATCGAGCAGCTCGAGGATCCTGGCCTTGTCGGCCTCGATCCGGACGGGCCGATTCGCGAAGGTGGACTCCAGCTTCCCCGACTTCCTCAGCAGCACAGTGTCGTAGGTGGCTTCCTCATAGAGGTTGTCGAGGTGGTAGTTCACCGTGTAGTCCGGATCCTTCAGCAGGTGACCCGTGAGGATCGCAACGATCTCCTCGTCCGGATCGATGGTCACGTCGGCGCTCCCGTCGGCCGCCAGCCGCATCAGCTTCTTCAGCCCGGCGACGGTGGTCGCCGACGCCGGCTCGCAGCCGATCCCATCCCGCCCCAGTATGGCTTTGGCATCCGCTATCTCCTGCTCCGTCACGACGTCGCACCATCCATCGGTGAAGTTGAGGGCGCGGACCGCCTTCTTCCAGCTGATGGGTCGACCGATCTTGATGGCGCTGGCCAGCGTGAAGGCGTCCTCGACCGGCACCAGTTCTTGGGAGCTGGACACCAGCGTGCGATACAGGGGGCTGGCGCCGGCGGCCTGAATGATGGTCATCCGAGGCACCTTCTCGATCAGCCCCAAGTCCTTCAACTCCATGAGCGCCTTTCCGTAGGACGACGAGTTGCCCAGGTTGCCTCCGGGGACAACAATCCGGTCGGGAATCCTCCAGTCGAGCTGTTCGAAGAGCCCCAGCATGACAGCCTTCTGCCCCTCGAGCCGAAAGGGATTGAGGGAGTTCATCAGGTACAGGTCGGTTTCCTCGGACATCTCCTGAACCAGCTTCATGGCGACGTCGAAATCGCCCTTGATCTGGATCGTGAGGGCGCCGTAGTCCAGGGTCTGGGAGAGCTTGCCGTAGGCGATCTGCCCCTCGGGGATAAAAACCACCGGTCGCAGGGGCGTGCGGGCGCAGTAGGCGGCCATCGAGGCGGAGGTGTTCCCCGTGGAGGCGCAGGCAACCACTTTGGACCCGAGCTTCAGCGCCTGGCAGATGGCGACCGTCATTCCGTAATCCTTGAAGGACCCGCTGGGGTTCCAGCCCAGGTGTTTGACCGTCAGTCGCTTGATGCCGGCGTAAGCGGCGGACCGCGGCGCCTCGATGAGCGGCGTGTTCCCCTCGCCGAGAGTGACGACGTGCCCATAGTCGGACTCATCGAAAGGGAGCAGCTCCCGATAGCGCCAGACTCCGCTGATGTCCAGGGGATTGTTGGTGGAACGCCGCGACCGGAAGAGCTCCTTGAGAAGGAGCGGATCCGGTCTTTCCGGAAACTCGTAAGTGATGTCGAGCAGATCGAGGCAGACCGGACAGCGGTACAGCTTCTCCAGGATGGAGTAGGTGCGGTCGCAAGCCGTGTTGATGCAGCGGAAACTGAAGCGCGAGTCTATTCGCTTAAAACCCGGTCCAGACTCTGAAGAATGTCCGGAGTGTCCCACCGTCGAGCTCCCTGATGAAAGTGAACGAGCCTGCGGCGACTGTCAAGCACCAGGGTCCAGGGGATCGCCCAGATCCCCAGTCTCCCGGCCATCACACCACCACGGTCGATCAGGATGGTAAAGGGGTACGGGCTTTGGTCGAGGAAGCGGCGAACCGTGTCGGGTTCCTCGTCGGTAATGGCGACGATGCGAACACCCTTTCCCCTGTACCTGTCATGCAGGTTCGCCATGGAGGGCATCTCGACACGGCAGGGGGCGCACCAAGTCGCCCAGAAGTTGACCAACAAAACATCGTCCTCGAAATCCCGCAACTCGACCGGATCCCCGGCAAGGGAGTAAAGAGATCCCGAGAGGTCGACGGGAACGCGCTGGTCCCGCGGCAGCCATCCCCCCGCCTCGGCCGGCGCCAGCAAGACCGCCAGTCCCCCGAAGCCGAGCAGAATCAGGGCCGATATCAGCACGACCTTCGGGGGAATCGAGTGGCGAAGGCTCCGCATGGGCGCGATCTTACCATAGGCGCCGCGAACCGAAGGGGACTCG
>CAYRCA010000545.1:0-3454 GCA_964422565.1 uncultured Acidobacteriota bacterium
CCTTCGGCCGACGCCGGAAGGCCGCCCCGTGTTTCTTCGTGGACGGGTTCCTTCTTTGCCCTTCGCGGATCCGTCCGGCCGCCTACGGCGCGCTGGGGCCGAGGACGACGGCGTTCAAGAACAGCCGATCCGCTCCCCGCCAGTAGGCGCGGAAGTTCACGTCCTCGGCAAAGGCGATCACTCTCCCACTTCCGACCCGTTCCTCATAGGCGAACAGGGTCCCGCCGATGCGTTCCACCGACTCGTCCCACGCGTGTCCGGCCGCCCGGCTCCCCGTTTCCGGATACCGGGCGACGACCCTTCGGGCCGGATTCGGAGGTTCATCGGCCGGCAGCAGGAGCCGGTCCGAGGTAACGAGTACCGGCAACTCTCCCTCATAACCCACGGTCAGCCAGGCGTGCGGGTTCAGCTCGGCGTTGAAGATGGCGCCGGGGACACCGAACCGCCGCTTCTCCTTGCCGTCGTCCGTGTCGTACCAGGAGCGCAGCCCGGTCAGCTCCATCTGCTCGCGGACGAAATCCGCGGCCCCGCCGATGGCGACGAGGGTTCCGCCGTCCCGGACCCACCGTTTCAGCCGCTCGACACCCTCGTCGCCGATCTCCCGCTGGAACGCCTCTCCGGGGAGGGCGGGCAGAACGATCGTATCGAACCGGTCGAGCCGGGCGCTGCGAAGGGAGCGCGCCCGCAGGACCGTGTGCGGCAACTCGTACTGGCGATCCAGGGTGTACCACGCCCAGCCGAAGGAGTACCCGGAGACCGGTTGCTCCGCCACAAGGGCAATCTCCGGCTTGCGGAAGTCGATGGTCGTCGGAGAACCGGGCGCCGTGTAGCCGGGTTCGGACAAGCCGGTCTGGATCGCCGCCACCTCGAGGCCGAACCGGTTCGCCGCTTCCCGGACCGCCTCGTGCACTCCGTCGTCCTGGAGACCCACGCGGACGACCACGGTTCCCCGCCCGTAGGTGGTTCCCTCGACGCGGGTCGGCTGGGTCAGCACCGCCGCTCGGTACCCTCTGTCGCGGATGTGGTACAGGGCGCTCAGCGAGAGGGATTGCCGCCCCTCGATGAGATATGCGTACCGAGCCGGTCCGGTCGGGAGCGTCGCCGAGCGCGCGATCTCGGCCGTCAACCGCTCCGCCTCGATCGCCCGCCCGTCCGGGGAGCTGAAGGCCCGCAAGTTGAACAGCAACGGCAGGGAGTAGGCGGTGATGTCGTAGAACCGGGGGTTCTCGGCCCGTTCCAGGCGTTCCCGCGCCTCCCGCAGGAACGCGTCCGGGATCGGAATGTCGGGTTCCATGAGAGCGCGAATCAACCGGTTGCGCGGCTGCGAGGCCTCGACGAGGAAACTGCCTGCCGGCACGGTGTTCTGGCCGACCTCCCGCCCCGTTCGGTCCCGGATGTCGCTCAACTGGACCGATCGGACCACGCGGTCCACCTCCACGCCGTTTCGGATCAGGAGGTTCACCAACTCCCGCACATGGTCGGGGTCGCCCTCGGGAGTGACGATATACCGCCGTATTCCGCTCAACCCGTCGTCGACGGCCGCCCGGTGGGCGTCGTAGTAATCGCGCAGGAGCTCCCGCCGTTCCCGGGTCGCCGCGCGAACCAGCGCCCAGGACGCGACGTACTGCTGCTCGAGCGCTTCGGCCAGGGTGCGGACCGTCTCATCCGAGCGTTTCAGGGCGAGTCCCCGTGAGGAGCCCTGCTCGTAAAGCATCCCCGCCGCTCCCTGGTAACTGAGGTAGGCGGTGGTGTAGGCGGGGTAGAAGTAATTGAACATTTCCCTCGTTGTGTACTCGAATCCGGCCTCGTCGAAGGCTTCCGCGTGGGCCCGCCCCAGGATCTCGAGCCACTTCGTCGCATACTCCGGGAAGAAGGGACTGACCGGGTCGGCGGGGGGATCGAAGTAGAACTCCACGTCGGGTCCCATCTCGTGCGCGTCGACTCCCGCCTGGGGCCGCCACTCCCGGATCGTCGTCACACGCGCCCGACTTTCCCGCTGGGTGTGGGCGAACCAATCCCGGTTGGTGTCGAAGAAGTAGTGCCCCGTTCGAAACTGGAGGCCCTCCCACCCGATATTGTCGTTGGCCCAATCGTCCCGCTCCGGGTTCACCAGCCGGCCCAGGCGCTGATCGTTGAATTGGGCATGGGCGTCCCGTCCGTCCGGATTCAGCATCGGATCGATCAGGATGACGCCGTTGCGCAGCGCCTCCAGGGTGGCGTCGTCCTCGCGCGTGGTCAGATGTTCCAGGAGTTTCACCAGGCCCTCGGCGCCCGACAGTTCGAAGCCGTGGATCGATCCCCCGAGCCAGACCACCGCCGGCTGGGATTCGATCAGGCGGGAGGCGTCGGCCTCCGGAAGTCGTCGCGGATCGCCCAACAACTGCGCGTTCCGCTGGATCTCGTCGAGGCGCCGGTGGTTTTCGGGGGCGGTCACGATCGCCAGGAGCAACTTCCTCCCCTCCCACGATTGTCCCTGATCGACGATCTCGACCCGGGGCGAGCTTTCGGCGAGGGCCTCCAGATAGCGAACCATCGTGTGGTGGTGGGTGATCCGCTCTCCCAGTTCGTGCCCGGAGATTTCCGAGAACGAGGGGACTTGCCCCAGGAGCGGGGCCAGGCAAGTCAGGACGGCAACAAGGGTTCCACGGCATCGGACAGGCAAGCGTTTCTCCATCATGATCTTCCGGCCCGAGAGTATTTCGGAGGTCTGGCGGAGTCAAGCGCTCGTGCAGCCTTGGGAATCCACGGATGCTGAAGGTAGAATCGGATCATGGGATCGGCGGAAGGGCGGTGGAAGGATCGTGGCAAGGCACTGTTGCCGGCCGTGTTCCTGCTGTCCGCGGGGATGGCCGCGGCCGAGGTCTCCTCGGAGGAAGTACTGGAGGCGGCTCGGGCCGGCATGAATCGGGCGCGTCACTGCTTTCTCCTCACTCTGGACGCATCGGGGCACCCCCAAGCCCGACTGATGGACCCCTTCGAGCCCGAGGCGGACCTGACGGTCTGGATGGCCACTCATCCGGCCACGCGCAAAGTGGGCCAACTGCGCAACGATTCCCGGGCGACCTTGGCCTATTTCGACGCCGAGGGCACGGGATACGTCACGCTGATCGGCGAGGGACTGCTGGTGGACGACCCGGAGGAGCGGCGCCGGCGATGGAAGCCCGAGTGGGAGCCCTTCTATCCCGACGGTCCGGAGGGGGACGACTATCTCCTGATCCGGTTCGTCCCTTCCCGAGTCGAGGTGATGAGCCTCTCCGACGGAATCGCCGCCGATCCGCAGTCCTGGAGGCCGGCCATCCTCGATCGCCGGGAAGGGGTCTGGGTGCCGGAGGATAGTCCACGTTCAGGGCCTTAACGTGTTGCGCGCCGGGACCGAAACGGACCGGGGGGAGTGGTCCGGTGGCGGGGCGGGCATTGACCGCGGCCGCCCGCTCACCGCTCGCGGCTTCGAGTC
>CAYRCA010000546.1:0-3442 GCA_964422565.1 uncultured Acidobacteriota bacterium
GGAAGAGACCCGGGTGTAGTCATATGGATACGTTACTTTCTGAACGATCTACTAGGTGTGAACACTGCTGTCGTGGGTCTACTCTCATGGAAGTGGATCACTGCGAATGCGGAGCCCTCTGGCCGCTTTGTTGCGGCATTCAGGCGCTGTGCCCAGCCGCAGCGAAAACCATCCCGGTCGGAGCTGAAGAGGATCCACCTTCCGTCCGGCGACCAGCCGGGATAGATATCGGGGGCGGGATGGTCTCGATCACCCGAGGATGCTTCGTGTCGTCCTCGATAGCCTTGCGGAAACCGGAGACGGCGTATGTGAGAATGTCGCCGGCGACAAAGGTGTCCGGCCGGACCGCCCGGATGATGCGCTCCTTGGACGGCACTTCGCCGGCGTGTCTTGCCGGGTGGACGAGCACCTCCAGGACCTTGGGCTCGACGGTCGACTCCGTGCCCTCGCCCGCGGTCCAATTGCACTGCGGCTGGACCCGGAACGGACCGACACGGATAGGCCCCGCTGGTCTTTCGTAAAGGATGCCTGGGATTTGTCGTGCTATAAAGATGTTGTGGAGGATAAACGATTGCATGTGGAGACACTCGAGCGCCGCCTCCGACCCCTCTTTGAGCGGCCCGAAGTCCAACTCGTGATTCTCTTCGGATCACGGGCGGGAAAGCGCTTTCGCGCGTCCAGCGATCTGGATTTGGCGATCCTGGGCGATCGCGTGCTCGATACTGTGGAGCTCACCAATTTCATCATGCAGTCGCTGCATTTTTCCGAGGTCGATGTGGTCGACCTGCGCCGCTGTTCTCCGACCCTGGCCCTGATGGCCGCCGGCCGCGGGCGCCTTCTGCATGAAAGAGAACCGGGCCGATTTGCCGCCTTTTGTTCCCTGGCATTGCGACGATTCGAGGATGCCCGCAAGTTGCGCGACGCTCAAAAGGATTCGATCCGCAACTTCCTCGCTCAGCGAGGCTTAGATGTTGCCTCTTGACGAGTCGGTCATCCGCCGAAAACTGCTGGTAATCGTAGAAAACCTGCGCAATCTGGAGGAAGTTCAGCGCATGGGCTTTGAAGCCTATCGAATCAGCCGATTCGAGAAAAAGGCGGCGGAAAGATGGCTGCAGGAACTGATTGAAGCCGCCATTGACGCCAATGTTCATATCCTCTCCGGACTGGAGCTGGGCCTCCCTGAGAACAATTACGAGACGTTCGTAGCCTTGGGTAAACACAAGCTCGTTCCGAACGAATTGGCCAACCGGCTTGCTCCTGCCGCAGGCCTGCGTAATCGGCTGGTTCATCAGTACGACGATCTGGACGATCGCAAGGTGTGGGACGCCATCGCGGCGGGGTTCAGGAGCAGTTCCCTCGTTACCTGAAGTCGATTGAAGAGTTCCTGAGCCGAGCATCAGAATAGGTCTTCGGCCACCTCGCGCTGCAGACGGCTGCCTCTCAGCTTCGCAGCTCCGGCACCTCGCATGTCGGCAGGTTTGCGCGCTGCGCGGAGCAGGAATCGCCCTCCGCTTGGCGTTTCAAAGCCCTTGGTTCACGTTGAGGAGGGCGAGGGAGGACGGTCAGTCCAAGCAACCGCGGAGAGCATCCATTCTCACTCACCGAACGACGTCCATAACCCAGATTTCGCCGCCGCTTTCGTCCCAGGTGAAGTAGAGGTGGCGGCCGTCGGTTTGAAATGCCTGGAGGTGGCCGCGTTTTCCCCGGAAATCCGTCACTTGCCGCTCGGCCCCGCCGTCGGCGGGAACGACGTAGACGTTTCGGAGACCATCCCGCTCGGCCGCGAAAAATATGGAGCTCCCGTCCGGAGACCAGCGTGCGCCCAACTCAGGCCCGACGCCGATTGGCACTGAGGAACCGCTGTCGGTCACGGGCTCGGGCTCTCCGCCCGACGGCCTCACCTTCCACGGGCGCCGGTCTCCCGAACGGTCCGAGTTGAACACGATCCACCGCCCGTCCGGTGACCAGTTGGGCCACGCGCCCCAGGCCGGATGATCCGTTAATTGCCTCGGCTCCCCTCCCTCGGCGGAAACGATCCGGAGATCCGGGTAACCGAATACGATCTCACGACCGTCAGGGGACCAGGGATTGATCGAAACAACGGACCCAATGGACTCGGGGTGGGTGAGCCGGCGGCGCTTCTGTCCTGTCGGGGAAATGACCCAAAGGCTCCAGTAGCCTCCGGTCTGCTGTGAACGAGAGAGGATCTGGTCTCCCTGGGGCGACCATATCGGCATGAGGAAGTCTGGTGCCTCAACCTTCTCGTCAGCCTGCGTCAGGTTACGGGCCGGCCCCCCCCCAATGGGCGCCACCCAGATATTGCGCTTGTCCCGCTCTATGGAGTGAAAGGCAATCTCGCGGCCGTCGGGAGACCATCGGGGGAACACCTGAGCCATGGGGTCCGCCAGAAGGCGCACCAACTCTCCCCCTTCCGAAGGAAGCAACCAGACGTGACGCTGCCCGTGCCGAAAGAGAGTGAAAGCCAGGGTCTTCCCGTCGGGAGAAAGTTCGAGGTTGGCGACCTCGACTTGCTCGAAGGTGAGCTGGCGGGCGTCGGACCAGGTGGTGGGCCGATCCTCGAATACCGGCACGCGCCACACGTGTTGCCGGGGCTGCGTTCTCGAATAGGCCAGCCGCTTCTGATCCGGCGAGAAAACCGCGTAGCGCATGTCGACCCCGGTCGTCAGGCGTTCGGGAGATCCCCTGGCCCTGGCGTTCTCATCGAGGCGCTGCCGCCAGAGGTCCATGCTCCCTCCACGATTGGACACGAAGTAGAGGTGCCCTTCCGGCGACCAAGTCGGGCTCCATTCCAGATGCTCTCTAGCAGGTGTGAGGGGAACGGGCGTCATGTCCGCCAGGCCAAAAACCCAGAGTTGAGAAACCGGCGAGGCCCAGTCGCCAGCCGTCGCGTAGGCGAAAAAGCGGCCATCGGGCGACCAACAAAGCTCCCACCCCTGGCGGTGGGGCTCGATACGCTCGGGGAGGGGCACTCGTCTTGAGGTCCCCCGCTCCACCGAGAGGATCTCCACGACGAAGTGATGACCTCCACCCGGGTCCTGGCGGGCGAAGGCCAACTCGGTGCCGTCCCGCGACCACTGGGCGGGTCCCGGCCTCCTTAAAGAGAGGGCTGCACCCGATGACGCCAGCTTCCGGGGCCTTCCGCCCAGCGCCGGCATGACGAACTCCCCTCCGCCCTCCCGGCTCGACCAGAAGGCAATCTGACTCCCGTCGGGAGACCAGCTGGGATAGAGGTCGTCCCCGGTGTGGTCGGCGGTGAGGTTGACGGAACGGCGGCCCCTAACCTGAGTGACCCAGATGTCCCACTTTCCACTCTGATTCGACTGGTAAGCGATTTCCGAGCCGTCCGGCCGCCAGGTGGGATAATCCTTGATCCCGGCCGCAGTGGTTAAGAGCACCGGGTTCGTCAACTGGAGGACGTCGG
>CAYRCA010000547.1:0-3441 GCA_964422565.1 uncultured Acidobacteriota bacterium
TTCATCACCGACGAGGATATTGGCCTAGGCGATGCCATCAAGCATGTGACTTACAGTGTCCTTTCGGCAACGGTGCGTGACGGGGGCGGGCGGCTTGGCGTAGCCTGCCGGCATGAGATCTTCAACGACACCTGAGAGGGACGGTGTTCCCGCGGCGGTTCTGGAGCGGCTGGAGCGGGACAAGGGGGAATGGGAGAGCTGGAGGCGGAGCCGGGGGAAGGGCGAGCGGATTCCCCGGCGGTTGTGGCGGATCGCCCTGTCCTACGTGGGCGAGCTGCCGTTGTCGCGGATCAGCCGGGAGTTTCGGGTCGAGTACAATCATTTGAAGCGGCTGAGCGCCCGGCGGGCACTCTTGCCGAAAGAGCCGGCCGATGGGCCGGCGCGGTTCATCGAGCTGACTCCCTGGTTGCCGACCGAGGACGGGCGACCGCGGTCCGGAGAAAGACCTTCGCCGACGAGCACGGTTGTTTTGGAGCGGCCGGACGGGAGCCGCCTGCGGATCGAAGGTGGGTTGCCGGACGTGGGTTATCTGCGGGCGTTGCTCGGCCCGTTCTATGGGGGCATGTGATCGATGATCCAGATCGGTCCCGAGCAACGCGTGCTGTTGGCCGTCGAACCGGTGGATTTCCGCAAAGGCATCGACGGGCTGGCGGCGATCTGCCGTCAGAGGTTGGGAGCGGAGCCGATGTCGGGGGTCGTCTTTGTGTTCACCAACCGGCGGCGGACCAGCTTGAAGCTGTTGCGGTACGACGGCCAGGGCACTTGGCTTTGCCAAAAGCGGCTCTCGAAGGGGTGTTACGGCTGGTGGCCCGCGGCGGCGGACCAAGCCGCTTACGCCTTGGCGGCCCGCCGGTTGCCGGTTCTGCTGTGGAACGGCGATCCGCTGCAGACTACGCTGGGGGATCTCTGGAGACCTCTGTCCGGGGAGCCCGGATCATCGAGCCCGGTCCCGCCCGGGGCAGCTTCCAGGGCAGAAAGTCCTCCGGACTCGAGGCGACGTCGGAGGCGTTTTCCTGGAGCCAAGTGAGGTATTCGAAGGGGTTCAGGCCGGCCGAGGCGGCCGTCTTGATCAGGCTCATCCAGTCGTCCCCCACCCGCGCCCCTCGATGGGTCTTAAAGAAGTAGGCGTTCTTGCGGTTGAGAATGGCCGCCTTCAAGGCCCTCTCCGAGGCGCCGTTATCCAGCGGAGCGCCCGGGATGCGGCAGAAGCCGGTCAACCCGTCCCAGTGGTTCAGGAAGTAGGCGGCGGCCTTCCCCAGGCTGCCGTTGGGCTCGATGCGGCGCGCTTCGAGGCCCGCCTTCAGGGAGTCGCGGATCTGTTCCATCAGGGGCAGGCTGAGGCGACGATGGCGCTCCAGCCGGACCCGGGGATCCAGGGCCTTCCACTCCCGCTCCCAGTGGTAGATGCGCCCGATGTTCTCCAGCAGCGGCCCGCAGACGTCGGGGAAGTAGTTCCGGATCTCGAAGAACTTGCGCCGGGCGTGCATGAGACAAAAGGCGATCAGCGAGGCGATCCCGTGGGATGTGTTGCAGGCCAGGGCGTCGCTCATCTGAATGGGAGGGGGCAGGTCCGGGGAGCGGGAGGCGAAGAGCCGCTTCAGGTTGTCGCCGGCGTGTCGCGTGCCGGTCTCGTACAGGTGGATCCAGTGGGCGCCGCGGCGGGCGACGACGGCGGTGGTTTGAGTCGACTTGCGGTCGCCCCGCTCCACGTTCAGGATCTTCATGCGGGTGTCGTCGACGAACACCAGTTCGGCGTCGGCCGCCAGCCTCCGGAGCCGGTCCAAGACCGGCCGAAACGCTTGGGCGGCGTCTCGAACCCGCTCGTATTGAGTCGATTCCGGCACCGGCACGCCGAGCGCCTCCTGCAGCCGGGCCATTCGATAGAAGGGCAGGCCCAGGCCGTACTTCGTCAACCCCATCATGGAGACCGCGGTGGAGTCGTATTTGCCGAGGGGCGCTTCGGGCGGCGTCGGAGCCGTCGTCACCCAGCCGCAGGTGTCGCAGCGCAGACGCTCCAGTTCGTAACGGACGGCCGTCAAGGGCGGGGCGCCCGTGATCCGGATCTCGACGGACGGCTTTTGGGCGCGCAGGGTGCCGCCGCAGCGGGGGCAGCGATCGCCGGGCGAGTGCCGGGGGTGCCCACAGGTTCAGAGCCGGGCCCCGGAATACGCCTCCGCCGGCAGACGCCCGTGACCGGGGGCGGGTCCCTTTCCGGGCGGCGGGACGGACGGTTCGGACGACGAGGCGGAGGCCTCCGCGGCTTCGAGCGGAGCGCCGGACGGTTCGCAATCCTTTTCCCTCTTCTTCTCCGTGCGCGGTCCGAACAGCAGACCCCGAGTCCGGCCCAGCTGGATGCGCAGCTCCGCCGTCTCGAGAATCAGCTCCTGCAGCAGGGTCAGCATCAGGCCGGCCCGCGGCTGCCTCGATTCCGGGAGATCCCGGCTCAACAGCCGCGCTCGGACCGACTCGATCTCCTCCCAGGTGGTGCCGTGCTTGCGGGCCAGGGCCTCAGCCGCGTCCCTCATCGCGCCTCTTCTTCGTGCGTCGGATTTTGAGCTGGTTGTCCTCGACGTAGACCTGGAAACCGGCTTGCTCCAGCTCCCGGTTCACCTCGGGATCGGCGTGGGCCTCGAGCATGAGCCGCTGCAGGTCCTCCAGATAATCGACCATGGCGGCGCTCAGTTCCGGATCGATCCGGATCGTCTTGCGGCCGGCCCGCCGTTGCGCCTCCATCGCTTCCCGGTGCCGCTCCCATAAATCCAGGACCTTGCGGTGTTTGAGAAATCGTTCCAGATGCTTCACGACGGGCCTCCCCGCAGCCGCTCTCGAGCCCGGGGCCCGAGCGGATACACCCAAACGCTTTGGACCGGCCCCTCGCGTCGGTGCTCTCGATCCATCCGTCCCCGGCCTTGGGTGCGGCCCAGGCGGATCCAGTTGGCCGCCCGGTAACAGGTGCCCGGCCGGGGTTCCTCGACGAAGCTCTCCACCAGCAGCGGCCGCACCCCGTAGGCCCGCTCCCAGTCTTGCGGCAACCGGCCGGGGATCAGGGACAACGCGTGACCGGCCAGAAACTTGACCCGCACCCAGGGCAACAACAGGAATCGACTGTTGGCGACGATCCGCTGCAGCCCCTCCCGGCGACCCCGGTCGCTCCAGCCGATCCACCGATCGCGAGCCTCCACCCGCCAGGCGGGACTCGAAAACTGCAGACAACCGGCGATCGTCGGCCGGCCCTCGACGCCGATCCGGATGAAGTAGCGCAGCGCCGCTCCGAAGGGAACCCGGTGGCCCAGGTAGTGATACCGCGAGACCAGCTCCTTCCATCTCCGCAGTTCGGCGGGGGTTTCGACGAGAATCAGCTCCACGGGTCGCACCTCCCCCAGACGGGCCGCGACCGGCGCGCCCGGCTCCCCCCGCGGGCTCGGCGCCACCCCGGAGCGA
>CAYRCA010000548.1:0-3441 GCA_964422565.1 uncultured Acidobacteriota bacterium
TACACTCTTTCCCTACACGACGCTCTTCCGATTGTCTGGCTACTCGAGCCCTGACCGGTCGGGGCGGGCAGGGTCAGCTCCCGCTGTCGGACTGCGTCCGAGCCATCGACGCCCTGGGGAATACGGATTTCCCGACGTGTGTCTCCATCGAGATCTTGCCGCCGTTCCAGGGTCTGCGCGTCCGCTGCCTGCACGAGCCAATCTGGCCGCAACCTGGGGACACGGTCACCATTATCGCGGAGGCCCTGCACAGCAGCATGGACGCCCTGGGGACCACTCCGGTGACGGCAGATATCGAGATCTGGTTCGACGACACCAGTGGCCCGGTGGCGGAGGTTGCCGAGAACGTCGGCATGGAGAGTCTGGCTTACCAGGTCTTTGATATCCAGGGCCCCGGGACGTTCACCTACGCCTGCCGGGTCGCAAAGGAAGGCGCCGTGGTGTTCAGCGGCTGGAAACTCTCGAGCGTGGGCGACCCCACCGGGACGTTGCAGGGATCCATTCCGATATGGAAGTCCGATTCGACGGACAACGCGCTCGATTTCTCCTTCGTCGCCGACCGGGTGAGCTACCCAGAACTCGCGTCGGATCCGCTCTTTCTGAGCGACGTGAGAGAGGTGATAACGGCTTACCTGGATTTCGACATCTTTCTCCGGAATCAGAACAGGTTCAATTTCTGGATTACGCCCGGAGGTGGAAGGGCGGGAGACGGCGATGGGGCGTGCATCCACGAGCTTCCTCTCGGCTCGGCGACCCTGTCGGCATTCGTCGACACCTTCGCCATACTGCATCGAAACGGCACCCGCGACTGCGCTCCGAGATGGCTTCGCGCCTTTTCAACCGATGCGAGCGACATTGTGCGGCAGGATGGAACCGTCGTTAGACCCGATTTTCGGGTGGTTCGGCACGAAACTGGACATCGACCGTTCGGCCTGGCCGACGAATACTGTTGCGACGGAGGCTACCGCCAAACATCGAACCTGCCCAACGTTTACAGGAACCAGGCCAATTGTGAAGAGGACGCTCCGAATCTGGGCCGCACCGCCGCCGACTGCCGGAGCTGGCAGTCCAGCAAGTTCCTTGGAAGGGAATGGTGGACCTCGGAGCCGGATTCAAATGATCTGATGAATGACAACACCGTTCCCCGCGCGGCCGACATCCGGCGTATCCTATACTTGTTCCGAAGGTGCGCGGAGGGAAAATGCTGAACGGACCGCAATATCGCGCGAATGACGAAAGGAAAAGCGGCATGAGATATGCACTGGATCGCGTTGAACTGGGTTGGCGGATCGTTCTGGTCATTTGCGTTGTGCTCTCGGCGCCCGCCTTCGGTCAGTCCGAAATTGGAACGGACCCGACGACCGCGCCGGTTCCGACCTTCGATCCCGACAACCTGGGCCGGGCCATCGTGGTCGGGCTCGTGTTCCAGGCTCCCGACCGGGTTGAATTCGTGGAGGGATCCGTTGCTTTGACCTCGGCGCCCGGACACGAAGGTGAACCGGACATGATCCTCCTGGAACTGCTGGACGAGAACGGCGAGGTGATCCAACGGCTGAACTCCTGGCATCCACTCTGGGTGTTCGCCCTAGGCGAAGACGAAGACGGAAATCATGACGAGAGCCTTGCAGTAGGAGAATCGGGGCCAGCTCTGTTCATCGTGCCGCACTTGCCCGAGCTCAGCTTTCTTCGAATCGTGGACGTCCTTCACCTCGAAGAGGGGGATGAGGGGATGGAGCTCCTGACGGTGCATGTACGTCCGATCATCGACCAGTTCTGCACCTCGAACCCTGCCGACGAAGTCTGCGACGGCGTCGAGCCACCTGTGAACTCGCCGCCCGTCGTGCAGGCCGACAGTGGAAACATCGACACAGAGGAAGGCGCGCCGGTGACGGTCGGCGCCACGTTCTCGGATCCGGATGCAGGAGACACGCATACGGCCACCATCGATTGGGGCGACGGGACGCCCGTAGAGGCGGTTTCGATCACGGGAGGCAACAGCTTTTCCGGCATCCACGTCTATGCCGACAACGGCGTCTATGCCGTCACGCTCAGCGTGACGGACTCTTTCGGACACTCGGCTTTCGACAGCATGACCGTCAGCGTGTCCAATTCGCCTCCCACGGTGGAGGCCGGCGCCGACCAGTCCGTCGCAGTGGGCGAGACCGTGTGGGTGAACGCCAACTTCCATGATTTCGGCACGCTCGACACTCACACCGCGACGATCGATTGGGGCGATGGAACGCAGGAGCCGGGCGTGGTTGATGAATCGCCATTCGGCCCGCCGGGCGACGAAGCGGGAGCCAAAGGAGCGGTTTCCGGCAGCCACGCGTATGCGGCCGCGGGCGAATACACCGTGACTGTAACGGTCATCGACGATGACGGCGGGGTCGGCTCCGACTCGTTCATCGCTTCTGTGGCGCCTTTCGACGACCCGCCGGAGGACCCGGAAGATCCGGAGGATCCCGAAGAGCCGGAAGACCCGCAGGATCCGGTGGACCCGGAGGACCCGGAAGACCCTGACGATCCCGTCGGCGGTGAGGGCTGCGAGGTCGGCTTCTGGAGGAACCGGGCTGACACCGACCGATTCCCCGGCGCCTGGCCGCCCACCGCTTACGCTTCCGGCGACGATCTGGACACCGTCTTCGGCGTAGCCTCCGGAAGCACCGGCCTCTCGCTGCTGGCCGCGCTGGACGCGCGCGGCGGCGGTTTCAACGCTTTGGCGCGGCAGGCCGTAGCGGCGCTCCTGAACGCCGCGCACCCGGACATCGGCTACGATCTGACCGAGGACCAGGTCAAGGCCCAATTCCAGGAGGCGCTCGCGAGCGGGGACTACAGACCCACGCAAATCCTCTTCGAGAATCTGAACAAACAGGGATGCCCTATGGACGGCAAGTGAGCGAGTTCGCGGACCGGATTTCGGCAGCGGGAAGCGCTCGCCGCTTTGCTGATAGCCGGTGCACTCGCTCTCGATCGGCGATACGGAGCGAAAAACAGCCCCGTCATGGATATGGAACTAATGATGGGTCCGCAAATGGCGACGATGTCCCAGTTGCGAAATCCGGGAATCCGGGGTCTCGGGCGGATGCTGGCGGGCTCGGCGCTGATCGCAAGTCAGCGAGCAGAGGTTTAATCGCTGTTCGAAAAAGTCGGCCGAGCGAAAGAGAGCGATCTGAATCTCGAGGCGCTGGGCCGCTCCAAAGACGAGCACGGAATCACAGTCCTCGGGCGGACTGAAAAAAAAGCGCAGCAGGACGAAGTCAAGCGTCTTGCAACGGCGACGCTGGGCGGAGTCTTCCGTCAACCGAAGGCCGTTCAACCGTTACAAATTCTTCTGGAAGGAAACAGGCCGGGCGGCGGTGGGACTGATCGCCGAGCAGGTAGCCGAAGTGATCCCGCAGGCAGTGCATCGGGACGAAGATGACCGGGCTTCCGGCGTCGACT
>CAYRCA010000549.1:0-3427 GCA_964422565.1 uncultured Acidobacteriota bacterium
GGAAGAGACCCGGGTGTAGTCATATGGATACGTTACTTTCTGAACGATCTACTAGTCGAAATGGAATCTGCCCTGCCGGAGTCCGCCTTATCGGCGCGCAACGACTGCACTATACACCGGTGACGATTGATCTCTTGTCACGCAATTATTCCCCTCGCCATTCCGATATCTGCCGAGAGATCAGCTCGGTCGTCTCCAGGACGGAACGGACCATCTCGGACCGGGCTTCCCCCTCGGGGACTCTCGATTTGGGAATCGATACGCTGAGGGCGGCCCGTACCTCGTCACCTACGAATATCGGCGCACCGAAGCAGCACCCTTCGTCGGTGCTCTCCTCGGCGTCCTCGCTCCACCCCCTCTTGCGAATCCGATCAAGTTCGCGACCCAAGTCCTCCTCGTCGACAATCGTATGCCTGGTGAATCGCTGCAGCCCATAGCTCCGCAGCAGCATCTCGCGCCGCTTCTCGTCCTGGAAGGCCGTGATGGACTTGCCCATCGAACTCGCGTGAGGAGGTATGATGCGCCCGACGGTGTTGGCCATCCGAATGAGTTGGGGGCTCTCCACGACGGCAACGGTTTCGATATGGTTGTTGAACAGAACACTGAGGCTGACCGTCTCGTGGAATTTTCGCCGCAGCGCCGCCATAACCGGCGTCGCCACACCGACGAGATCCTTGACGAAGGAACCTTCCACCCAAGGTCTCGCGTCGGCCGCGACGCGGTAGCTCCCCGACTCATCCCGCAATATGTAACCGGCCGCCTCGAGGGTGTAGAGAATCCGGAAAACCGAACTCTTCGGCAGGTCGGCCTGCTCCGTCAACTCATTTAACCGTAGAGGTTTGGAACTCCTTCCAAGTAACTCCAAGAGTCCGAGCGCCTTGCCGACGACTTTGGAGAAATACTTTCCGCCCGGTTCCCCCTCCTCCCGACGATCCGGTGCATTCACCGTTCGGCGCACCCCTTCTTTCTTCAACACCCGAAATCCTTTCTTGCCGCAGATAGACACCAGAGCGCCCGTTGCCGGCAAAGTATACTCCAAACCGGAACGACTTCCCGCTCGGGGGCGAAAGTCCGCTCATCGCACTGTGCCGCAGCTCCATGGGGTGGTCCCGCACTTCCCCCAATCTCCAGCCCCTAGAAACCCGCTTCATTCCCCCGGGCGCACCCCGCTCATAGCCGTCCGCTCCTCGCACATCTTTCGGCGGTCGACGGGCTCTACGGCATCCGCGATCCACTCCCGCATCCGCCGACCCTCGGGGGTTTCCTGGGGAGAGGAGATGAAATCCAGCTCCACTCCCAGCCGCTCCTCCAGGGTCAGAGCGAGAATCGGCCAAGCGAGTCCAACGTCGGCCGTCACCGGCAGGCTGCCCTCCAGCCGGGCGAAGCCGGACATTTCCATGCGGAACGGGATTCCGGTCAGCTTCGTCTTGGGCAGCCCCCGGTTGATCGATTCCTGGACTCGGGTCTCCTCTCGCTCGCTCGACCAGGCTCGCTCCAGGTTGGGGTCGAGATCGATCCGGATCAGCGTCTTCCCCTCGAGACTGAAGAAGTAGTCCCCCTTCCAACCGGACCAGATCCCGTGGCCCGTATAGACTTCGAACGGGCCGTCGTGGATTTCCTGGCTCAGGGCGACCGCGGATTCGACGATCACATCGGCGGCGGCCAGTATGGTCGCCACGCGCTCTGCGCGACGCGTGATCGAGACGGCGTCGCCGATCGCCAGCCCGACCGCGCCGCCTCCGACGAGCTGCGGAATCGACACGACCACCGGCAGACCGAGCCGGGCACCGGCGCCGATCATGGTTCGGGGATCCGCCCCGCGGCCCGCCACCTCCTCCAGGAAGAGTGCGTTCTCGCGCGCCAGGGCCTCACCCTCCCTGGCCAGATCCTCGGTTCGCGGCCCCATGGGCCACGCCATGTTGCCCGCGGCTTTGATGATGCTATCGCCGGGGAGCTTGGCCATCCGGTCGTAGAGGTCCCAGCCGGAAGGGATTTCGGCCTGCATAGCGGCACGCCGTTCGGGGGACAGTTCGGTGATCTCGAAGATCCCTCCCCGGGGCAACAGTTCGGGCGCGATGCCGAGACCCGGCAATTCGGCGACCGGGACGCGCTTTACCCGGTCGAGGGTACCGGCCATTTCGTGGGCCACCACCGCGGCGCTGGTGAGGACGCCGTCGACGATCCTCTTGCGCATCATCTCCGCGATCAGGGTGGTGACGCCCTCGTGGATGTTCGGACCGCTCCCGGTGGCGACCAGCACCGATCCCCCCTTCCGCTTGGCGCCGACGATCCGCTCGGCGGCCTCGCGCAAACGGGCCCGACTATTGGGTTCCAGTTCGGCCTCCCACCGGGCCGCGGCTTCACGCTCCGGTCTGATCATGATCCCTTCTCCTCTCCGAGAATGCGACACACCTTTTCCAGGTCGGCCTCGGTATCGACGGAAAGCAGCTCCCCTCGCAACGCGTCTTCACCACCAGAATGCGGATGCCGTTTTCGAGCGCCCGCAGCTGTTCGCGGCCTTCCATCTCCTCCATGTCGGTGGGCTTCAAGGATACTAGCGTGAAAAGAAATTCTCGGGTGTAGGCATAGAGCCCCACATGCTCGAAGACCTGGAAGTCCGCCGTGCGCCTTCGCGGATCCGTGACCACCTTGACCACGCTGGGATCGGCGAAATCCGACTCCTCCAGGACCCGCCTCTTGATCGTGGACATCTCGAGTGCCGCGTCGGAATGAAAGGGAGTCACCACTTCCTTGATCATGGTCGGATCGAGCATCGACTCGTCCCCCTGAACGTTCACCACGACATCGACATCGATGCCGGCCACCCACCACCTCCGCAATCCGGTCAGTCCCGGAGGTGTGCGATTCGGCGGTCATCACCGCCTTGCCCCCGAACCGTTTCACCGCCGCCAGGATGCGTTCGTCGGCGGCGGCCACCAGGATGTCGTCGAGGCAGCGTCGCCTTGAGGGCTCTTTCGTAAACGTAGCGCAGCATCGGCTTGCCACCGATATCGGCAAGAACCCTTCCCCTCCAGGCGAGTGCTCGTGAAACGGGCGGGAATGACGCCAAGTACTTTCATAGGCGGTTCATCCTCAAGGGGTTGCCGTCGGAGTGTCAATCCGCTCGGCGCCGGCCCGTGCGGGGGTACGCCCCCGTCCGGCGCACGGATCGCTGCGTGGCCGGAACCCGGCGGCGACATCGCCTATGAATCCGCATATCTCAGCATATCTCGAGCATATCTCAGCTTGACAGCCTTCGATTCGAAACATAGCATATCGTTCGCATTATTGGCATGGCAACTGAAATTATGAAACGAGCGCCGTCCGACTCGAAATGGTTCCCCGGTTCCGTTTCGGAGCCGGTGGGAACTTACCGGCCCAAAGCGGCCCGAGCGGGATCCCCGCATCCTTAGGAATTCCGTTCATC
>CAYRCA010000550.1:0-3418 GCA_964422565.1 uncultured Acidobacteriota bacterium
TACACCTTTCCCTACACGACGCTTTCCGATTTAGCTCCTCCACGTCGGTGAAGATGTTCTTGGTCCCCGAGAAGAGGGAGATGGGATCGTGGCAGCCGCCGCAATAGCGGGTGGATTCGGGGCTGTTCTGCTCCGCCATGGTGAGCTGGATCTTCTGAAAGGCCGGGTCCATGGCGGCGTACCGATGGGCGCTGGCCTCCCATTCGACGTAGATCTGTTCGTGGCAGCCGACGGTCCCGCACCCCTTCGAACCCGCCAGCAAACGAGGGTCGATGGCGCCGCCCGTGGTGGTGGTGGCGAGGCTCGGCGCGAAGGGCCGGTCCTCGCCGTAGAGAAAGCTGTAGTCCGCATCGAAGTCGGCCTGGAGCTTGGGCGGCTCGTAGGCGAAGAGGATCAATCCCACAAGGCCCGCGAACACCAGGGTCGCCATGGCGCCGCCCCAGCCGTACGCCCCGGCGGCGCGGCGCAGGGACGCACCGTGCTCGGCTCTCCGAAAGCCCACGACCAGCAGGACGATGTGGGGCAGGATGAAGGCGAGGACGCCGAAGGTCGTCAGGATATGGATCGTGCTCCAGAGGGAGCTGATCCGGGTCGCCCAGATCGCCTGGTAGGTGAGGATCAGTCCGGAGACGGCGCACACGGCAAGCACCGCGAGACCGGCGTAGCCCAGCAGCTTGATGTGGGTCATCAGCTTGCGGCGGTACAGGAGCCAATGCCGAACCAGGTACCACGTGCAGGGAATCAGAAAGACCAGTCCAACGCCGGTGTGCACCAGCACCATGACCTGGTTGGCCAGACTGAAGGGCAGCAGCCAGATGGCGAGGCCGGTCAAGGTCTCAAAGATAAGAAATCCGGCGGTCCACGCCGCCAGTTTGGATCGCCACTCCCGGTCCCGGTCGACTCTTCCCCTCATGCTCCACCTCATGAATCGAGCGAAGTTCCCCTTGGATCGGCGACACCGGGCCGGGGTTTCGGCCGATCAGAATCATTTAATTGCGATATATATTATCGTGTTCAACGAATAATGCAAGCTCTTTCTTCGCGGTGGGCCCGCATGCGAGGCTCGAGATGGGAGCTGGGGTTTTACCGGTCCCCCCGGGCGGCCGTCAGAAAGAACCGAAAGTAGCGCCGCCAGGCTTCATCGCTTGACTGGTAGACGTTGTCGAACACGAAGTAGTCGGCCAAGGCTTCCCGCACTCTCAACAACTCGCGGAGCCGGCCGCGATTTCCGGGATCGGCGATAGTGAGGTCGAGCAGTTCGAGGGCCCGTTCGAAGGCGCGCGCACCATAGTCGGCTCTGTCCTTCGCTTTCCAGTCGATCGACCGCTCGATCTCGCTTCCCACATTCGCCATCTGCTCGACGAACGACAGCTCCCGCCAGCGGCCGGCGGCCAGCGACCGATGGCGAGGGCTACCCATCGACCACCAGCCCGTCGACGATCTCGAGGATTCTGTCCCTGACAACCGGGTCTTGGATTCCCCGGCTACGATTGCCCTGAGATGGGCGAAGATTGATCATTGAGTCGAATTCGACGAAATCCTCACCCGTCAGTTCCGGGTAGAGGTTGATTCCCCACAAATCCGACTGACTCGATTCTCTTCCCAGAAGCAGCGCCTCCTGGTCGGAGTGCAGTTCCGCATCCACCACCATGACCTCGCGCCGGATGTCCACGACCGCCTTCACGAAGTCCCCGAACATCGCCTCGGCCATCACTTTCAGTTCGCTGACGCTTACCGGATTCTCCCGATCCACGATTCGCATGGCCCTGCTCGTCCCGCCGGAATCCAGACGCCGCCCGCGCCGGCGTCGGGCTTCATTCTATCCGACTCTACCTTGTGGATCTCGAAACCGGCGGAGTCCGGACGCTGCAGTTGCGGGACGAGGACGACGGGAAGCCGCAACGGGGCGACGTGCGGAGGGTTGCTTTCGCTCCGGACGCGTCGGGAGTGATTCGGGCGGGTTCGGTCGAGGGCGGCGAACCCCACCTGCTGCCGGGCCACACGGGGACGGTGACGGCGCTCGCGGTGTCTCCCGACGGGAAGTGGATCGCTTCGGCCGCCGGGGCCGAGGTACGGCTGTGGCCGCGGGAAGCATCTTGCGCGCCTGCACGACCCGCGCTCAGGTCGGACAGATCAGCTTCAGACCGGGAAAATAGGTGCGGTAGCGCCGAGCGTCTCTGGAAGAAAGAAAAAAAGAAGCAAAAAAAAGAAGGAAAAACCGAATGGCCTGTGGAAAAGTGGAAAACACAAGGTGAAGTTCCTAAGCGAACCCAACAATCTTAAACTCGACCGGACAGATCACGTGTCAAAAAAAACCGGACAGTTTGACTTGCTACTGACAGGGCGTTCCGAGATGTGTTCGGCGGCGCGGCCGTACCGGGACCGGAACCCTTGCCCGGCCCCGGCGTCCGCAGCTCTGGTGCATCACCGCGAAGCCATCCTCACGGAAGTCGTGTACGGGCTGTCGTCCCCCCGGTCCCCGTACCGGCTGAGTCACGAGGAGATCCGGGACCGGCTGGTCCCCCTCCTGACCCTCGGCGGCTTGAAGGTTCCCGCCAAGCGCTTCTACCTGCGGCCTTGGATCTCTACGCCTCTTCCGCTTTTCTCGACTTCGAGGACGCTTTGGCTTCGTGCCTGCTTTTCAAGAGTTCGCACAGGATTGCCCCGAAATGCAGATCTCCTATTCCAATGAATGAATGAGGGAGTTCAATCGCCGGGATTGATTCTCAGTGGACAAGAACGGCCGCGCCGATTCATAATGCACCAAAATTACCGGGATTCTTGCGGGACGACGACACGGGACGGGATCGAGACGCGGCCCACCGAAACTCGAGTAGACGGGCGTCGACCTTCCGGCACGGCCGGGGGCGCGGTTTGGTGCGGCCGGGTGGCTCCGGGCCGGAGTCGACTCGGCGCTGAAGGGACCATTCCGCCCCGACGACGGCTTCGAGCCGCCGGCCGTCCTCCCCGAGGCGGAGGCTTGGATGCCCGATTGGGGCAAGGATCGCCGCAAGGACGGCGCGGATGAACGAATGACTTCCGGCGGCGGCGCGCCGGGATCCGATATCATCGAGTTCGGCGAGTTCCGCATCGACTACGCCAGGCGACGCTTGGCGCGCGGCGGCCGGCACCTCAGGATCCAGCGAAAGCCGTTGGACGTCCTGATCTATCTCGCATCCCATCGCAACCGCGTGGTAACGAGGGACGAGTTGCTCGAAGCCTTCTGGTCCCAAGCGGTCAACGAAGAGGCGTTGACCCGATGCGTCAGCATCCTGCGCAGACTGCTCGACGACGCCCGCGACCCGCCCCGTTATATCGAGACCGTCTGGGGGGAGGGCTATCGCTTCATCGCGCCGGTGACCGTGGGCCGGGAGGACGATCCGGCCGCTTCCGAACCTTCGGCGGACGCGAGCGGGCG
>CAYRCA010000551.1:0-3409 GCA_964422565.1 uncultured Acidobacteriota bacterium
TCCAGCCCCGGAACCGAGAAGGAGCCGAAAACCCCGTCCCATCCCTTCGGGAGTGCCGCGCTCGCAGACACCCGTCGCCTCCCTCTTTTATTCCTCGATCGGCACCACCTCGATGCTGCGCAGCGACTCCGTCAGCCTCTGCCAGCGCTCCTCCTTGAGCTTTTCGAAAAACTCCCGCTGCTCCACGTACCGATCGTCGCGGGTGCGCGAATAGAGGGTCAGCAGGTTGAAATTCGCCTGGTAGTGGTCGGGCAGGATCTCCAAGGCCCTCTCCAGAACGCGCCGGGCTTCTTCGAAATCCCGTTCCCGGGTGTGGACGGCTCCAAGCTCGGCCAGCGCGTCCACATGATCCGGCTCCCTTTCGAGAACCTTCGCGAAATGCTCCAGAGCCTCACCGGTCCGCTGGTCGAGCCGGGCGATCGCGCCGAGATAGAAACGCGCCGTGACCTCGGTTTCCGGGCGGGACGCGAGTCCACGGAAGAGTTCGGCGGCTCGATCGTACTCCTTGTTGAAGTAGTACGCCTCGCCGAGCGTGAGGCGCCCCCGCTCGTCCGCGGGCCGTGCCTCCAGATACCTGTTCAGATAGGGAATCGCCTCGGAGGCCTCCCGCCACCGGGCGAGCACCGCGCCCAGGGCATAGTTGAAAATCGGGCTGTCGGGTTGCAGCCGGACGGCCTTCTCGAGGGATTTGACGGCCTCGTCGCTCAGGTTGAGTTCCACCGAAGCCAGCCCGAAAAGGAAATGGACCCGGGCGTCGTCGGGACGCAGATCCCGCGCGTGGGCGGCGTAACTCAAAGTGCCCTCGTAGTCTCCGTTTCGGAAGGTGAGTCGCGATAGCCGCAGAAGGAGGGACGGCAGATCCGGGTGACGTCCGGCCAGACCGGTCAGAAGCTCGCGCGCCCGGGGGTAGTCTCCGAGCTCGTCGTACAGCTCCGCGAGGCCCTCGGCCCCCTCGACCGAGAGGCCCCCCTTCCGACGCACATCCTCCAAAAGCGTCGCGACGAGGTCGTCCCTGCCCGCTCGCCGGAGAGCCGGCGCGAGCAAGCGGACATCCTCCTCGACCACCTCGGCCGAGGAGGCGAGTTCGGCGGCGCAACGCTCCAGTTCGGTCGTTCGGCCAAGTCCGGCGAGGTTTCCGCAGCGTATCGCCAGCGCCTGGGGATGGAGTCGCGCCTCTTCGCTCAGCAGCGCGAGTGCCTGAAGGGAACCCTCGTAACGTTCGTTCAGATGCAGGAGGAGGGCCGCCTGATAGGCCGCCTCCGGATTGGCCGGATCGATCTCGATGGCGGCGCGGTAGACCCGCACGCCCTTTTCGAGGGCCTCTTCATCCTCGGCCAGATTTTCCTGGTAGAGTCGGCCCAGATTGAGATAGGTCCCCAACGAGCGCGGCTCGAGCTGGAGCGCCCGGAGAAAGTGCTCTTCAGCCTCGCGATAACGACCGCCCTGGGCGCAGACCACACCCAGAAAGTTGAAAACCCGGGCGTCCTCCGGATACGAACGGGCAAGCGTCTCGAGTTGGCGGCGCGCGGTATCCAGTTCGCCCCGGCTCAGTGAGAGCTGGACGTTTTTCAGCTGCGCCGCGACGGGGTCCGCCGCCGACTCTTCGCCCGCCCGCGTCCAGAGATGGGCGCACAGCAGGAGCGCGCAGGACGTGATGAGGAGTCGACTCCGTGCACCCATGGATTTGGCTCGCTTTTAAAAAGTAGCAGATCCGTCGAACGGGCGGCAAACGCGATTCATTCCGAGGAGACCGAGGCCGTCCGACCCGTCCGACGGGTCCGACTTATCGGACAGGTCCCGGCTCCGTCCAGTCAGCGGCGCGAGCAAGGCCGCTCAAGAACCCGCCCCACCCCCAGCCCAATTCCCAACCCAGCCCGCCAAGCCGGCCCCCGAAAGGGCACTGTCCTACACCATCGGTTGCGCGGTAAACTGATGGTTGGCGGCCGCGGGGGTGTGACGGTTATCGTCGACCGATGGCTCGCGGCGGCCCGGTGCATCTCGACGGGAAGGAGCGGATCCTTTGCGCGTGGTGGTGGTGATCCCGCCCCTGATTGTTCTGCTGACGGTCTCCGCCATGGCGCAGGTGCGGGACGACGAGCGGGAGCGGGCGCAGTCCCTGCCCGATCAGTTGACGCTCGGCGCGCTGCTCGATCCGACCCTCCAGTTCGAAATGGAGGAATCCCTGCGGAGAAGAGATTACGAGACGGCGCAGCGCCTTCTGGTCAACGAGATCGAAAACAACCCCCGAGCCCCCCAGTTCCAGCTGCTGAACTACCTGGGCGGGCTGTTCTTTGTGGATAGGAAGTATCTCAACGCCGCGATCGCGTACAAGAGGGCCGACGCCATCGAGCCGATCGACGACGGAAACCGGTTCACGCTGGCCATGTCGTACGTCCTCCTGGGACGTCGCGACTGGGCGCGCCCCGAGCTGGAGTCCCTGGAACGGGCCAACCCGGGGGAAGCCCTTTACTCCTACTGGCTTGGACGCCTGGATTACGACGACAACAACTACCAGCCGGCCGTCGAGCGTTTTCACGCGCTGTTGGAGCGCCACCCCACCCACGTTCGGGCGCTCGACCGCTTGGCGCTGTGCTACGAAGCGCTGGGCCGGAACGACGAGGCCATGGAATACTACAGGAAGGCCATCGAGATCACCGAGTCGGAGCCCTCGCCCTGGGCTTGGCCGGCGCTGAACCTGGGCACCCTTCTGATCCAGATGGGAGACGCGGAGGGGGCCGAAGGCTACCTGCGCCGCGCGATCCGGATCGATCCGGAGTTCGCCCAGGCCCATTACCGGCTTGGAATTGCTCTCGAGAAGCTGGAGCGCTTCGAAGAGTCGGCCGAGTCGCTCCAACGCGCGGCTTCGCTCGACCCGGAGTATCCCGATCCCCACTGGGCGCTGGGCCGGGTGTTGAGGCGGACCGGGGACCGCGACGGCGCGATTCGGGCGATCGCGCGCTACCGGGAATTGAAAGACGCCGAGAATCGTTAAGGGGCGCTACTCCTTCTCCTCGATTCGCAGAATTCGGTTCGCCGGTTGGTCGAAGAACTTCTGGACGATCCCGCTGGGCCAGCGCACCTTCAGTTCTTTGACGACCTCGGAGTCGCCCAGCCCGAAGTGAACCCGACGGTCGCTCGCCGACTGGTAGCTCGAAGTGGTCGTCACCGTGGCGAACTGCCGGAGACCGTTCTCCAATGTCACCGTAACCTCGGATCCGATTCCGTCGCGGTTGCTCTTCGTCCCGATCAGTTCGACGATGATCCAGTTCCGCCGGTTTCCGCCCTCGTTCCTCAGGACGATCGCGGGTGAGTCGAGATTGGAAAGCACCACGTCCAGGTCTCCGTCGTTGTCCAGATCGCCCACCGCCAGCCCCCGGCCGACGAATCGGCGGGAAAACACCTCGCCCGA
>CAYRCA010000552.1:0-3043 GCA_964422565.1 uncultured Acidobacteriota bacterium
AGAAGCCCATCGCAACTCGAGATCCTGTGGCATAGCGTTGGGGTTTGTCGGCCGGTACAGGTATCATTGGAATACGCCGATGATTCCCGACCGAAGCAGAAAGGCGGCCGTCATCCTGTCGGGGGGCGGCGCCAAGGGTGCCTACCAGGCGGGGGCTCTCAAAGCCCTCAAGTCGCTCGGAGTCGAGCCCGCGATCTATAGCGGGACCTCGGTCGGCGCCTTCAACGCCGCTTTTATGGTCGCCGGCGGAACGGCGGAGGGGTTGGCGGGCATTTGGAGCGATCTCCGCCGCTCCGATGTCTTCCTGTTTCGTTTCGATCCCCGCAGGCTCCTGACATTGAATCCGCTGGTTCCGCTCAACCTGGCCCTCGACTCATTCCGTTTGCTGGCCGAATTCCTCTCCGGCACCGTTCGCAACGGCGGCGCCTGGTGGAGAGCCGTCGATCTGGAGAGGGTTCTGCTCGATACCTCGCCGCTGCGCGACCTGATCCGGCGCAACGTCGACCTCGAAGCAATCCGCCGGTCTCCCCTCAAGCTGCATGTGGTACTGACGATTCTGCAGCCGACGGATCGGGGAGCCCTGATGGTGACGGGCAACCACGATGTGACGCACCCGCTGATCCACGCCTCCTGCGCCATGCCCGTCGTGTTCCCGGCGGTGCGGGTTGGCGAGCGCGTTTACTGCGACGGAGGGGTCGTCATGAACACGCCCCTGCGACTGGCCATCGACGGGGGAGCCGAGGACATCTATGTGCTGGACCTCACGCCGCCTCCCCACACCTTTAAGGACGGCACCCTTAACGTGGCCTACCAGACCTTGAGCGCCTCCTTCTCGGAGGTCCTGCGTCGCGACATCCAGGTGGCGAAGGACCGCAACGCCGAGTATCTGGCCGCTTTCCGCGAGGATCGGCTGGTGGACGGCCGACTCCAAGTCCGCAAGGTTGTGGAGACAAAGGACGGACTCAAGACGGTGACCAAGACGTATGGCTACGTCAGGGTTTTTCACCTGTACCCGTCGTCCGAGCTGAAGGGGTTGGAGGGCTTCCTGGAGTTTGAACCGGCGCAGGGGCGGAGGATGATCCGGCAGGGGGAAGAGGAGACCCTGGCCGCTCTCGCCGCCCATCGCGAAGTGGAGGTGGTCTCCAGAAAGCGGGCGCGAATGCGGGCCGTCCATCGCGCGGGCTGAAAGGCTTGCGAGTGGGACCCACCCCCGGGAAACATCAACCGTAGTTTCCCTGGTCGTGGGTTCCAGCCTCCCGCTGCCGGGAATTGTAGCCTGGCGATCGCCTTGCGACCTCCTCGATCACCACCTCGTCAGGCGCGTCTGCCTCAGCCAGCGGACCGGCGCGACCCTTGGACGGTCGCTTCCTCCAGTTCGGCAAGCGATGCACTGGATGGACCCCACGGCGTCGTTCTTCTCGCCGGGGGCGGGAACCTTGGCGTGGCGGGTCGGCTTTGAGTTTCCGGCTCAGGCTACCGTTTCACGGCGATGCCCTGCACCTCGAACCGCCCGCCCCGCAGCAGGGGCCCCGAGCCGATGAATGCCCGAGCGGGAAACTCTCCGCCGAAGTAGGTGCGGTACACGGCGTTGAAGGTGTCATAGAGCGCTAGGTCCGGACAGTACACTTGCACCGTCACCAGGTCGTCCATCGTCATCCCCGCCGCCGCCAACCGCGCCCGCATCGTGTCCATCACCAGCCGGATCTCATCCTCGACCTCCTCCGGCGGCGCGCCGGTCTGCGGATCGATGCCGATGATCCCCGCTAGGTAGAGAGTATTGCCGATGCGCACTCCGCCGCTGAACGGCAGCCCCTCGTCCCCGCTCCGGGGCTCGACGTAGCTGCGTTCGGCGGCCGCCGGTTCGCCGGAACCGCCCGTGCAGGAGACCATCGCCAGCGCAGCAGGCAGGACCAGTCCCATCACGATTCGCATACGCGCCTCCAAACAAAAAAACTCGCGCCCGAGTCTAATGGTTTCCCGCGCGGCGGGCAACAGCGGGACACAGCAGGGCCGCCGTTGACGCCGAATTTCCAGAGGCCATACGGGTGGACTCTTGGACGCCCGTTCACTCCCGCCGCCAGAGCACCGCCACGTCGTCCTGTGGCTGAAAACCCAGGATGCGCTTGGCCTTGTCGTTGGAAAACTTCGACTGGGGGATGTCGCCCAGGATGAAGAACACCTCGAATCGCGAAGGCAGCCGCCGCAGGTCGATTTCGAGGCTCAGGTGGAACGCTTCGGCGGCGTCGCGCCAGGAGACGACGAAGGGCACACCCCCCGCCTCCGGCCGCAACTGGTCCAGGTCGCGCAGCCTGTTGAAAAGCAAGTCCTGCACGTAGACATCGTGTTGCTCGGTAAACGCGCGGCAGATGTCTTGACCCAGGGACTTGGTCAGCGGGTAAAGAGCCGTCCCCGGTTGCGGCGGCGCATCGGGATCGATCCCGAAGTCGAACCCTTCGTAGCTGGGCCCGGCCACGGCAAAGTGCGGCCCGGTGTTGATCACGCGGCGAACGCCGTGTTCCACCGCGGCGCTCATCAGGTGGTAGCAGCCCAGGGCGTTGACCCGAAAGGCCAGGATGGGGTCGCGGCGCACGACCGACAGATTGATGATGGCATCCATGCCTTCGGCCGCTCGCCGCACCTGCTCGAAGTCTGTGACGTCCAGATCGAAATACTCATGGTGGGGAAACGCCCGCCGGATCTCCTCGGGGGCCGGCTGAAGGTCGGTTATCCGCAGTTGATGCCGGGGGCCCAGCCGCCGGACTACGTGGGGGCCCATGTATCCGTTGGCTCCGATCATCAGGACTTTCATGGGGATTCACTCCGCTGTGGCGAGTCTCATTTGAACCCGGGTTCGTAGCCCAACAGGCGCCTGGCGCGCTCAATGGGGAAGCGGTTGTCGGGCAGGTCGGACAGGATGTGGAAGACCGACCATGACTGGAGGCCGCGACCGTCGAACGGCGAATCGGCCGCCGCCGCCAGCCGAACCGCCTGGACCACGTCCCGCTCATCCACCCATTTGGGATCGGCGGGAGGAGTCCGCGCA
>CAYRCA010000552.1:3053-3409 GCA_964422565.1 uncultured Acidobacteriota bacterium
CCTCGAGCGCATCGGCGCGAACCACGTGTCCCAAACGAAGAACGATCACTTGCAGCTTTCGCTCCCGCGCGAATTCACGGCAGCAGAACTCGCCCAGTTGCAGCGGAAGATCGCCGCTCCCGATTTCCACCCGCGGTCGCCAGTCCTCGTCGACCCGATACCGCGGGTCGTAGCCGCCGACCAGGTCCAACGAGCTCAGATACACGACTCGTCGGACACCCTGGACGGCGGCCGCCTGCAGCAGGTGATAGGTTCGTCGAGGCCAGCGGTCGACCTGTTCCCGTTCGTCGTCCGGCGTGACGCCGAGGCCCACGTGTACGATCGTTTGCACGTGGCGCACCAAGGCGTCAATCGCC
>CAYRCA010000553.1:0-3408 GCA_964422565.1 uncultured Acidobacteriota bacterium
CAGAGCCACGGGTTTCCTCGAGCTCATCGCGTTTCAATCCCCCCGCTCCAGAAGGCCAGATAGGGTTCCCTCCGGATGACTCGCCGCAGGTACAGAGCCGCCTCGCGGGCGTGGTAGTCGCCCCACATGCTCGATTCCCCGCAGGGTACCCGCCGGCCCGGCGGCACATGGTCCCACCCGTTGGGCCGGTGATAGACGGAGTGCAGGAGGAGTCCCTGATGCTCCGGATCCCGACTCAGGTAGGGATCGTCGAACAACCGGGAGCAGACCGACAGGCCTGCCCGCCAGTAACGGCCGCCCGATTCCGGATCGCCTCCCCGCTCCAGGTAATGTCCCAGGCGCAGCAGACCTTGGGCCGCGATGGCCGCCGCCGAGCTGTCGACCGGCTCCGGGGCGTTGAGAGGATCGGCGGGCTTCTCCAGATGCTCGCCGGCCGCATCCAGCCCCGGAGCGGCGGAGTCCCAGTAGGGGATGCCGTCGGATGGACTTCGATCCAGATAGAAATCGGCCGACGCCCGGGCCGCGCGCAGCATTTCGGAGCGGATGGGCTCCGGTCCGCCGAAGGGTTCCAGCTCCCTGTCTTCGACCGTTTCCAGGTACTCGAGCTGCTCCGCGAAGCCGAGGATGATCCAGGCCAGTCCCCGCGTCCACGTCGACCGGGCCGAGTATCCCTGTTGAGAGCCGGGGCAACGATAGCTCCCATCGGAGGTGTTGAAGACGCTCTCGTGGGCGACCCTTCCCCGGACGTCATAATGATCCCGTCCCTCTCCGTGGTAGACGGCGTAGCGGGCGGTGGTCAGGGCGTGGCGAACGAGCCGGCCGAGAAGCGAGACCCGGCGGTCTCCCTCCTCGAGGAGCCGATGGCCCAGATCGTGCCCCAGGGCCAGCGACCGAAGGCTCCGGATCGTGTCGGCGAAAAGAGAGTGGGGCCCGTTGAATGAGTGGATGAATCCTCCGTCTGCGATCCGGGTCCAGCGCCGCGCCTGAACGGCGGCCGAGACCCGCAGGGCCGTCTCATAGTAGCGCCTCTCCCAGGACGAGGCTGGGATGCGGCCCTCGCATTCGAGACGACGCAGATTCCCGAAGGTGCTGACGATGTTGAACCCGTGGTCGTGCACGCCCATGTGGGTGAGGTGGTTGACCAGTCTCTCGATGGACCCGGAGCGTCCCAGTTCGAGGAAACGGGAATCGCCGGTGGCGTCGAACTGAAGCAGAGCCGAGCCGTAGTGAAATCCGAGAGTCCACTCGGTCCAGCCCCGGGCCGTGTACCGGCCGCGGACGGTAAAAACCGGGGCGCCCGAGGAGAAGTCGTAGTCTTGCTCGATGTCGATTATCTTGTCGGCCGAGAGCCGCCAGAGTTCCTCGATCCGGTCGGTCAGGTCGGCTGCTTGAATCCCGGGTTCGAGTCGAATCATGGCTCGTTCCAGATCTTAGTACAACGCTTCGCCGATTGCGCCGGCCGGAGGTGGATTATTCCGGCGCCGGAGGGAAGGGGAATCGTCGAACCGGGGGCGATCCAGCGGTGCCGAGCGTCCTTCGCGAGTCGAGTCCGAGGTACGCTGTCGTTCGTGACGGCGCACCGCCGGGTCGGCGCTATTTGTGAATCGCCGCCGTTGTCGCTACGATTAGCTTCCATGATGAGGATTGCACTCTGCAACGAGGTACTCCGCGACCGGGACTTTGCCGAACAATGCTCAATGGCTCGGGCGTTGGGATACGACGGTCTGGAGGTCGCCCCCTTCACCCTTGCCGATGATCCCCACCGGTTGCCCCCCGGCCGCCGGGCCGAGATCCGCCGGATCGCCGAGGACGCCGGGCTTTCCATCACCAGCCTTCACTGGCTCCTGGTGACTCCGGAGGGATTGTCGGTCACCAGCCCGGAGGGCGAGGTGCGCCGCCGCACCCTCGAAGTGATGCTGGCCCTCATCGGGCTTTGCGCGGACCTGGGGGGAAAGGTGCTGGTCCACGGCTCTCCCAAGCAACGGATGATTGTGGATGATGACCCGATGGAGGCGAAGCGACGGGCCGTGGAGCTCTTCGCCCGGGCCGCGGAGGCGGCCGAGGAGGCCGGGGTAACCTACTGTGTCGAGCCGTTGACTCCGGCGGAGACCAATTTCATCAACAATCTTTCCCAGGCCGCCGCTCTGGTCGGCGAAGTCGGTAGTCCCGCCTTTCGCGCCATGTTGGACACCAAGGCGTCGGCCGTCGAAACGCTGTCGGTTGCCGAGTTGTGCGACCACTGGCTTCCCCAGGGGATCATCGCCCACGTCCACGTCAATGACCGGAACCTCCGTGGTCCGGGCCAGGGAGAGGACCGGTTTGCACCGCTCTTCTCAGCGTTGCGGCGGCACGACTATCAAGGCGTCGTCGCCGTCGAACCCTTCGACTACTATCCGGACGGGGCGACCGCGGCGGCCCGCGCCATCGGGTACATCCAGGGTCTGCGGGAAGGACTGGGCCAGGAAAGTCGCTGAGGAGGTGGGGATGGTGGTCGCGGATCTGGGCGAGATCGAGGGGCGGCGGTATCCCGCCGGACGTCACACACGAAATCTGGTGGGCGGTGTCTCCCCTATTCAGGCGCGAAACTTCAGTATGGGGCACGTCACCCTGGACCCGAGGGGGGGGCAGGTGCCTTGGCACAACCAGGAGCAGGAGGAGGTGTACTACATCGTCGAGGGCGAGGGAGAGATGTGTCTGGGCGGGGACCGGAAGTTGGTCGCCGCGGGGCAGGCTGTTTTCATCCCGCCGGGCGTGTACCATCAGCTGACCAACACCGGCGACCGCCCCATGGTCATGATCTACTGTTACGGTCCCGCCGGCGAAGTGGCTCACTGGCGACAGGAGTTGGACGGCACCCTCCCCAGGGCCGGGACCGACGCTCCGCCTCTGCCCGAGGGCGCGTGGCCTCAGTTTTCAGCGGCCAGCGGGCGGTAGGCGGCGGGCAGCGGACGGCAGGCACAACAGGCAGCGCCCACAGGGGGCAGAATGAGTGAGCAGGGAGGGGCAGCCGGGAACTCGGAGAACAACGACTGATGAGCAGTTACCGCCCGCTGGCCGCTGATTTCTCACGAGGAGGAACCGCCATGATTCAGCACAGAGTCGGGGTCGTTATGAACGGCGTGACCGGGCGGATGGGCCGGAACCAGCACCTTGAGAGGTCGATTCTGGCCATTGCCCGGGAGGGGGGGATCCCCCTTTCCGACGGCGAGGTGATCGTCCCGGACCCGATTCTGGTCGGTCGAAACCCGGCGAGGCTGGAAGTCCTGGCTTCCGAGTCGGGGGTGGAGAAGTGGACCACCGATCTGGATTCGGTCCTGGGCGACGAGCGCTACCCGGTCTACTTCGACTCCCAGTCTACCCCCCTGCGCGTGGAGTCGGTCCTCAGGGCCTTGGCGGCCGGCAAGCACG
>CAYRCA010000554.1:0-3397 GCA_964422565.1 uncultured Acidobacteriota bacterium
AGCGGGCGCTGTCTCGGGTCCGATCCCTGGAACCTCGGGTCGAACGGCGAAAAAGCGCCGCCCCGAAAGATGGGGTACGCGCGGCTTAAGCTTCAGCTGCCGAGGCGCGCTCCCCACGACCAGGCGACTCGCCTCGGTTCGACGTGCGCACCCTTGACACCGCCTTGCGGAACCGGGCCGGCGGCGGTCGGTCGCGGTGGATCGAGCAGCGAGTCCGGGCACTCGGCGGGACGAGTCCGGCGGATGATAAAATGATTCTTTCGCCGGGGAAAGGTCCGGAGGTTTGTGCGGCGGGAATCACCGGTCGAGTTTGAGTTCCGGAGCCCCACGGCGGGGATCGGGGCGGCGAAGGGCGCCGCGGTTCCAGTGACGTTGAGGAAGCCATTCGGACGCAACCCATGTCTGTCGAATCGCCCGGGACCCAACAGCCTCCGGCATGCTGCGATTAGAGGACGTCAGCAAGTGGTACGGACCCCATCGGGCCGTAGAGTCGGTTTCCTTCGAGGTCAACCGGGGGGAGATCGTAGGCTTTCTGGGTCCCAACGGCGCCGGCAAAAGCACCGTCCTGAGGATGCTCTCCACCTGGCTGCTCCCCACGTCGGGACGAATCTGGGTCAACGGGCACGACGTATGTCGGGAGCCCCTGGCGGTCCGACGCAGTATCGGCTACCTGCCCGAACACAACGCCCTGTACGAGATTATGCGGGTGGAGGATTTTCTCCGCTTCGCGGGGCGGCTCCGGGGGCTCGGCGGGCCTCACCTGGAGGAGCGGATGGCTTGGGTCGTCGAACGATGCGGCCTGAAGGCAATCCTGGCGAGGCGCATTCAGGAGTGTTCCAAGGGAAATCGTCAGAGAGTCGGACTAGCCGCGGCCCTGATTCATGATCCTCCGGTAATCCTGCTGGACGAGCCGACGCACGGCCTCGATCCCCTTCAGGTGGCCACCTTCCTGGAGTTCCTCGAGGAGTTGCGGGAGGGCCGCGCCATTCTCTTCAGCAACCACATCCTGAGCGAACTCGTGGCGGTATCGGGGCGGCTGTTGATGATCGACCGGGGGCGACTGCTTGCCGACGTGGAGGTGGCGAGGCTGAGGGAGCGGGCGGCCGCCCGCGAGACCGGCATCGACTCGGTGGTTCTCGATATCGTCCGTTCGGGAGGCGACCCGTGACATCGATGACTCCGCGAGTATTCCTGGCCGGGCTGGGGATCATCGCCCGACGCGAGCTGGCGGCCTATTTCGACTCCAGAATCGCGTACGTGTATACAGTGGCCTTCCTGGTACTGGCCAACGCCATTTTCATGAACGAGTTCTTTCTCGCCGGGACGGTGGACATGTCGGGCTACTTCGACCTGCTCCCCCTCCTCCTGGCTTTCTTTCTTCCCGCGGTCACCATGCGCCTTTGGGCCGAGGAGCACCGGCAGCGAACCGCCGAACTCCTGTTGACGATGCCCATCACGTCGCTGCAGGCGATCCTCGGGAAGTATCTCGCGGCTCTCGGACTGTACGGGCTGTTTCTTCTCGGCTCCCTCCCCATCGTGGTGATGCTGCTGGTTCTGGGCAGCCCGGACCTGGGGTTGATCGCCAGCGGGTACCTCGGATTGATCTTCTTTGGGGCCCTCTACCTGGCCTTCGGGATGTGCCTGTCCGCGCTGACCGGGGATCAGATCGTCGCCTTTGTGACCAGCACACTGGTCGGGTACTTTCTCGTGCTCAGCGGCAGCGAGCAGGTGGTGGCGGTCATGGACGGACTGTTCCCCTCCCTAACCCTGGGGACCTTTCTGCTGGACTTGGTTTCCGTGATGCCCCACTACGACGCGTTCGTGCGCGGGGTGGTTCAGCTCTCGTCGCTGGTCTACTTCGCGGGACTGAGCGCCCTGTTCCTCTGGATGAACTCGCTCATTCTGGAAAGGAAGCGGGCATGAAACCGTACGGCCGGCTGTTTTCAGCTGTGGCTTTCCTGCTCGTCCTGATGGCGCTGGGCTACGCCGCGCGCTTCTCCGATCTACTTTTCCGGGCCAGACTGGAGTTGGGCCCTTCCAAGCTGATTCAGCTGGAGGAGGATACCCGGGCGTCGCTGCGCAGCTTGGATTCGCAGGTGCTGATCACCTATTTCACCAGTCCACCCCACCGTATGCCCTCGCACATGAGACGAGTGGAACCCGGAATCACGGCCCTGCTGGAAAGTATGCGGCGCGCCTCGCGGGGAATGCTCGACTACCAGGTTGTCGACCCCGACTCGGATCCCGAGATGGCCCGTTTCGCCGCCCATCATCTCGTCTCTCCGTTTCGGGCGCGGCACGTGTCCCGCGACGCCTACAGCGAGAGAACCGTCTGGTCGGCGCTGGCGGTCGAGTACGGCGCCCGCAGGCCGGCGGTGCTCAACGGCCTGGGACCCGAACACCTGCCGCGGCTTCAGGCCACATTGACCGAGCTGCTCGACCAAATGCGGAACCCCCGCCGGCCGGTCTTTGCCCTCTCCGCCCCCGCGGGATTCTCGGAGCTGCGCGGCGCGCTGGAGGAGCGTGGCCGGCTGGTCGAGGTGGACATCGAGTCGCCGGGGATCATTCCGGAGGAGGTCGACCTCCTTTTCCTGCTCGAACCCGGCAGTCTCGCGGAGAGCGACGTTCGGGAGATCACCCGATTCATGGAGCGGGGCGGAGGGGTTGTCGTGGCGCCTCGCGGCTACGGGGTGGAGATTCGCCGCGACGAGGAGGGGATCGGCGTTTTCGTGGCCGATCTTGAGGACCCCGCCCGCCGCGTCCTGGGGAGTTTCGGCCTGAGACCGGTTTCGGGCCTGGTGATGGACCGCCACGCGGAGCAACTGACGGCGGGCGGGGAACCCCTGGACGCTCCCTTCCTGGTTCGCTGCATTCCCTACAACCAGGATTTTCAGACCCTAGCGGCCGAACCCAACGGTCACCTGCTGTTCGCGGTGCCGACGCCCTTCGATCTGGATCCCGGGCGGCTGGCCGAGTCCGGCTTCTCGGCGGAGGTCCTGGCGACCACCTCCGACGACACCTGGATCCAGCCCCTCACCGAGGAACGGATTCCCCTGGAGCGGCTCCATCCCGCCGAGGGTGAGCCGGTCCCCAAGCTTCCTCTCCTGGTTCTGCTGCGCCCCCGTCTGCCCTGGCAGGGGCAGTTGGTGGCCTTTGCCTCGCCGACCCCTCTGGCCGACGGTTTCTTTCACGCGCCCGGCTTCGCCCACACTCGGCTGCTGGAGGTCCTGCTCGATAGTCTGACCGCCGACGAGCGGCTGGTCGTGACCCGGGCGCCCGTTCCCATCCCCGAGCCTCTGCCGACGCTCGGCCCGGGTACCCGTTGGCTCTGGAGATTCCTGACCGTGGCCCTGGTGCCCTTGCTCCTGCTGGCGGCCGCCTTGGCGCGCCATCCGAT
>CAYRCA010000555.1:0-3376 GCA_964422565.1 uncultured Acidobacteriota bacterium
CGTCAGCCGATCCGCAAAAAAGCGGCCCGCCGAACTGGCGCAAACCGTGCCGTCGGCTTTAGAATCGAAACGTTCGCTCTGAGTTGGGGTCCGAAACCGCGGTTGGATGGCGAGTCAGGAATGGTTGCGTATGGAAGGATTGCGAGTTTCCTCGAAGGCTTGGATAGGTGTTGGTTTGCTGCTGGCCGGGTTGGTCTCGGCTTGCGGCGGCCGGCAGGGAAAGGTGGCGGTCACCACCCCGGAGATCGGAACGGCGCCGGCCGAGGAAACCGCGCCGGCCGAGCCGGATCACTTTGCCCGCGAGCGGGAAAGAGCGGTGGCGCTTCTGGTGCGGGACAGCCGCCTCCTGTTTGAGCGGGGGAGGGGACTCTTCCTGACGGGACGCTGGGAGGAGGGCCGGGCGTACTTCCGCATGGCGGTCGAGTTGCTGGAGCGGAGCGGGTACCCCTTCGAAGAGTATCCCGCCCTCGAGCAGGCTGCGGTCGATCTGGCCGGAGATATCCGCCGCCTCGAGGTGCTGGCGTCGATCGAGAGCGAGGAGCCTCCCTTTCCCCTGAGTCGGGAACTGGGGGATCCCCTCTCGCCGCTGGATATCATCGCGGCACTGGATCTGTACACGGTGGAGGTGGATCCCGCGCTGGAGCACCTGGTGAGCGAGGATCTGCGGCAGACGCCCTTCGATTTCCCGGTTGTGGTCAACCAGGAGGTGCTGCGGTTTCTCGATTTCTACCAGGGGCGCGGACGGAAGAACATGGAGGAGGCGCTGCGGCGGTCGGGGCTCTATCTGGACCGCTTCCGTCGAATCTTCGCCGAGGAGGGGCTGCCCCAGGATCTGGTCTACATGGCTCACGTCGAGAGCCTGTTCAAGCCCCGAGCCTATTCCCGAGCCCACGCGCGGGGCATCTGGCAGTTCATGGCCGGAACCGGCCGCCTCTACGACCTGCGGGTCGGATGGTGGCTCGACGAGCGCATGGACATCCTCAAGTCGACCCACGGCGCCGCCCGATTCTTGAGGGATTTGAAGGAGGAGTTCGGCGACTGGTATCTGGTGCTGGCGGCCTACAACGGGGGTCCCGGCCGTGTGGGTCGGGTCCTTCGCCGGCACGGCGACCTGGACTACTGGACCATGGCCCGCCGGCGCCTTCTCCCTCGGGAAACCAGCAACTTCGTTCCGTCGATTCTGGCCGCCATGATCATCTACCGGAGTCCGGAGCGGTACGGCTTCTTTGTCGAGAGGGACGCCCCGCTGGAGTTCGACACGGTCCCGCTGGATTATCAGGTGGACCTGCGGGTTGTCGCCGACGCCCTGGGCGTGCCGGCCGCCGCGCTGGAGGAGCTCAATCCGGAGCTGCTGCGGGGGGTCACCCCCCCGGACAGCGACTATCTTCTGAAAGTTCCCGCCGGCAACGGCGGCCTGGTGGCGGTCAAGCTGGCGGAAATCCCGCCGGAGAAACGCCTGCGGCTGGCGCATCACAAGGTCCGGCGGGGGGAGACGTTGTCGCGGATCGCGGCGCGCTACGGGGTTCCGATCCGGGCCATCGCGGAGATGAACCGGATTCGCAACATCCACCGCCTGAGCCTGGGACAGGATCTCGTGATTCCGCTGTCCGACTGGCGGGCGGTGGCCGGAGGCGCTCCGGCGGGCGCCGGCGGGGGCAGTCATATCGTGCGCCGGGGCGATTCCCTGTACAGGATCGCCCGCCACTACGGCCTGCGGGTGCACGATCTGTTTCAATGGAACAATCTGGCGCCGGGCGCCGTGATCCATCCCGGGCAGGAGATTCGCCTGTCGGGTGAGGGTGCCCGATAGGGCGCCCGCCCGCGCCGCGCACCCCGCGAGCGTTTTGAGAACCGTGTCCGAATCGGGTGCGAGCGTTGTGGGAACCGGGAACCGGGCTGCGCGGGGGATCGTCCGACCTCTCCGCTAGAATTGTCGGACCGCCATGAGTCATCGGGAAGACGGAGACGCTCAGTCGACAACCCTCCATGAGATCAAGACCCTGATCCTCTCGTACCACCCCGTCATCGCACTGGACACGGTGGAGGAGGAAAGGGCCGACGCGATTCTGGACAGCGTGGCGGCCGAACTGGACCTACCCCTTTTCGAGTGGTCGGTCACCCGGGGCCTGCGGCGAAAAGGACAGGGGACCGCCTTTCACGGGACCAACCAGCCCCTGATCCTCCTCAAGCACCTGGCCGGGTTGACGGTGGAAGGCCTGTTCGTGTTGAAGGACTTCGCCGGTTATCTGGAGGACGGCGAGGTGCGCCGCCAGTTTCGGGAAGTGGCCCAGACCTTTTCGAAGAGGAAGTCTACCGCGGTGGTCACCGGAGACGGGGTGGAGCTTCCTTCCGGAGTGGGCCATATGGCGGCCCACTATCGCCTGCGCCTGCCCTCGGTCTCCGAGTTGAGGGACTTGGTGCGGGAGGTGATCCAATCGCTGCGGGAACGTCGGTCCTTTCGGGTCGAACTGGGTCCCGACGACCTGAACGATCTGCTGCAGGCGCTGCGGGGGATGACCCTGAAGCAGGCGCGCCAGATTCTGGCCTACTGTATCCAGGAGGACGGACGGCTGAGCCGCGAGGATATCGAGCACGTGATTCGCCGCAAGGGCGAATCGATCCGGGACCAGGGGCTGCTGGAGTTCTACCCCGCCGCCTCCAACCGGTACGAGATCGGAGGCTTCCGCCGCCTGCGGGAATGGCTCGACCGGGCTCGGGTGGGTTTCACCGCCGAGGCGCGGCGGCTCAACCTGAATCCGCCCAAGGGGATCATGCTGGTGGGCGTCCAGGGGTGCGGGAAGTCGCTGGCGGCCAAGTATGTCGCCCGGCACTGGCGGATGCCCCTTCTCAAGATGGACGCCGGCCGCCTTTACGACAAATATGTGGGGGAGTCGGAGAAGAATTTCCGGAGGGCCACGGCCCAGGCGGAGGCGATGGCCCCCGTCGTCCTCTGGATCGACGAGATCGAGAAGGGCTTCGCCTCGGCGGGCGGTTCGGGGGCGGACGGAGGCCTGAGCGTGCGGGTCCTGGGCTTCCTCCTCACCTGGATGCAGGAGAAGGCGCCCGGCGTCTTCGTGGTGGCCACGGCCAACGACGTGGCGGCCCTGCCTCCGGAGTTGCTGCGGAAGGGCCGCTTCGACGAGATCTTCTTCGTCGATCTTCCCGACGCCGAGGGTCGCAAGGCCATCTTCCGCATTCACCTGGCCCTGCGCAAGCAGTCCGCCGACGACCTGGATCTGGATCTGCTGGCCGCGGAGACGGACGGCTTCAGCGGCGCGGAGATCGAACAGGCCGTCATCACCTCCCTGTATCAGGCGCTGCACCGGCGCCGGAAGTTGACGGCCGAGACGATTCTCGACGAGGTGCGTTCCACCGT
>CAYRCA010000556.1:0-3363 GCA_964422565.1 uncultured Acidobacteriota bacterium
CACCTTGTGGGACTCCGAATCGCTTTTCTGCAAGAATGGTGCCAACCTTGGCCGCAGGGGTCCGCGCAAGTTGCTAACTATCGAAGTGAAAGGGAAATAGCCGTCGCCCGAGTGAAGGGAGCCGGATACCTGCCGCGGTCGTCTGATTCGGATTATTGGATCAACGTCCGGCGAATTGAATCGCATTCGCCGCCCGCAGCCATCGAATCGGGTGGCACTCGGGAAGCCCGCGGCTGGAGTGTTGCCCGCCTTTCTTGATCCGCGGCCTCGAGTCGGGTCAGCGTCCCCCGTATCGAGTCACCGGATCGGTCCAGAGTGGGGTGTCCTCCCGAGGGCCGATCTGTCTCAGGCTCGGGATCACCACGACCCCGCCTTCGGTAACGGTAAACCGCTCGCGGTCGGCCTCCAGGTCGTATCCGACGACGGTATCGGGGAGAATCCGCACGTGCTTGTCGACGATCGCCCGCCGGATGCGGGCGCGCCGTCCCACCTGCACGCCGTCCATTAAGACCGAGTCCTCGATCCGGGCATAGCTGTTGACTCGAACCAGGGGGGACAGAATGGATCGTTCGACCCTTGCGCCGCTGACGATGGCGCCATCGCTCACGAGGGAATCCAGCACATCGCCCCGGCGGGCGCCCTCCCCCGGGTCGGCGAATACCGTCTTCGCCGGTGGAAACTGGCGCTTCAGGGTTCGGACCGGCCAGTGGTCGTCGTAGAGATTGAACTGGGGGTCCACCGAGACCAGATCCATGTTGGCCTCGTAGAAGGCGTCGAGGGTACCGATGTCCCGCCAGTAGGGAGGACTCCTTCGGTTCTCGTCTTCGAACTCATAGGCGTAGATCCGGCGCCGGCCCAACATTCGCGGAATGATGTGGCGGCCGAAGTCCACCCGTTCTCCCTCCGACACGGCCGGAATCAGTTCCTCGAAGAGCGTCTCCTTGTTGAAAATGTAAATTCCCATCGACGCGTCGATGCTGTCCGGACGCCCGGGAATCGGGACGGCATGGTCCGGCTTCTCGCTGAAATCGAGAACCTGGCCTTCCTCGTTCACCTGAAGGACGCCGAAGTGGGGGCCGGTCTCAATCGGCATCACGGCCACGCCGACCGTCACCTCGGAATCCCGGCTGAGATGGGCACGCAGCATCTTCGTATAGTCCATCTTGTAGATGTGGTCCCCCGAAAGAATGAGCACGAAGTCACGATTCTCACGCTCGATGGAGTAGATATTCTGGTAGATTGCGTCTGCCGTCCCTCGATACCAGCCCTCGCCGTAGCGCTGCTGAGCGGGCACGACCTCCATGAACTCCTCGAGCTCGGAGGGTAAGATGTTCCAGCCCAGCTTGATATGTCTCGCCAGCGAAAAAGACTTGTATTGCGTCAGGACATAGACTCTTCGAATCCCCGAGTTGACGCAGTTGGAGAGCGTGAAATCGATGATTCGGTAAATACCGCCGAACACCACGGCGGGCTTGGCGCGGTCCTGCGTCAAGGGATAGAGCCGCTCCCCCCGGCCCCCTGCCAATACGAAGGTGGACAACCGCTCCAACTGACGATGGTCGAGGCCATCGTTTCCTTCTCCCGACAGCTTTGACATAGGGAAAGCCCGCGAACGTCGTACCCGCTTCGGTATCAGACCTGGATCCCCAGATATTATCCCGAATTCGAGTTGGTCGTAGCAAAGGTGAAATCCGCCTCGCCCCCCCCCGTCCGGAGAGCCCTTGGGCGCAACTCGACGGTCGAAGGGAAGGGATTGCGGGCCCCGCCTCGCGACCGCTTGCGATTCCGGCGGCGATCCTCCATCCTGAAGAACCGCGGCGGCGCTGTCCGCGTTCGGGGGCGCCACTGCCGACGCGGTCGCGCGGGACGCCGGTGCCGTCGTTCGGGCGGGTCGCGTCACGAGGGTAGAGAGGGCGCAATGGTTGTCGGGGCGTTGGGTACGGAGATTCATCCCGCGATACCATTCGCCGAGGAGGAGGCATGGTTGAACCGACTTATGTGGCCTGCGATTTCGGCGCCGAAAGCGGGCGGGTGATTTTCGGCCGACTGGAGGGCGGCAAACTGAGGCTCGAAGAACTGCACCGATTTCCCAACCGGCAGGTCCGTGTTCATGGCCATTACTACTGGGACCCTCTCAATCTATTCGCCGAGTTAAAGAAAGGCCTGGCGAAGGCGGCCTGGGATAAGGGCCCCTCTCTGTCCGGCATCGGTGTGGATACCTGGGGTGTGGACTTTGGCCTGACCGACTCCAACGGCGAACTCATTGGCTTTCCCTATGCCTATCGGGACCCCCGAACGCGGGGGATGATGGAGGAGGCCTTTCGACGGATTTCCCGAGAGGAGATCTACGACATCACGGGAATCCAGTTCCTCGAGTTCAACACCGTCTACCAGCTTCTCAGCATGGCGCTCGGCGGATCCGCGGGGCTACGGATCGCGGGTCGGCTGCTGTTCATCCCGGACCTCTTCAACTACCTGATGACGGGAGAGGCGGTCTCCGAATACTCCATCGCCTCGACCTCGCAGCTGCTGGACGCCCGGCGACGAAGCTGGTCCGGACCGCTCTTCCGGGCGCTCGACTTGCCTCTCGAAATCATGCCCCCACTGGTCGAGCCGGGGACGGTGATCGGCGGTCTGCTGCCTGAAATCCTGGAGGAGACCGGACTGAAGAAGGCCCGGGTGATCGCCCCCGCGTGTCACGATACGGCAAGCGCTGTGGTTGCGGTTCCCGCCCGGAGCGGCGACGATTGGGCGTATCTCAGCTCGGGCACCTGGTCCCTGGTGGGAGTCGAGCTGGACGCTCCGAACATCAGCGCGGACTCTCTGGCCCGCAACCTCACCAACGAGGGGGGTTACGACCGCCGAATCCGGTTCCTGCGCAACAACATGGGATTGTGGCTGCTGGAGCGGTGCAAGACCGCCTGGGAGGAGGAGGGCGAGCGGCTGAGTTACGACGATCTCGTGGAGCTGGCCCGGCTGACTCCACCGTTTCGGGGGATCATCGATCCCGACGACGGGACCTTCCTCAATCCCCCGCACATGCCTTCGGCCATCGTCGACTACTGCCGGCAGCGCTGCCGGCCGGTCCCGGAAACGAGGGGCGAGATCGTACGGACGATCTTCGAGAGTCTGGCCCTCAAGTACCGCTTCATCCTAGACGGGATCGGCGAGCTCCGCGGAAGACCGATCCGGGTGCTTCACGTGGTGGGGGGAGGCTCCCGCAACGCCCTGCTGAACCAGTTCACAGCCGACGCCGCGGGGCTCGACTTTGATGACGTCCGCGCCCATATCGCCCAGCATCGATGTGGCCAGGGGGCCGGCGCCGATGTGCGTGAGGTCAAGGATCCGGATGCCATCGAGGGC
>CAYRCA010000557.1:0-3359 GCA_964422565.1 uncultured Acidobacteriota bacterium
TCTCGATTTGCCGACGTCCTTCACCTGCTCCACTGTCCCAGGTGCGGGCGAGGGCTGTCCAGGGCGGACGAATCCCTCGCCTGTTCCTCCTGCGGGGAGGACTTCGCCGTCGAGGAGGGGATCCCGCTGCTCTTTTGTCCGGAGCGGGAGGACCGGGACTCCGTGACCGGCCGAATTCGGGAGTTTTACGAAGCCCATCCGTTTCCCGACTATGAGGGATTCGAGGATCTGGCGGCTCTTCTGGAGAAGGCCCGGGCGGGTGTTTTCGCGCGGCTCCTCGACGAGCAGATCCCCTTCGGATCCCGCGTGCTGGATTGCGGATGTGGGACCGGCCAGCTGTCCAACTTCCTGGGTATCGCCCATCGCTCGGTCATCGGCACGGACCTCTCCGTCGCCTCCCTTCGGCTGGCCGAGTCCTTCCGCCGCGGGCACCGCCTCGACCGGGTCTACTTCCTGCAGATGAGCCTGTTCAAGCCCGTTTTCCCCCCCCAGTCCTTCGACTACGTGATCTGCAACGGGGTCCTGCACCATACTCACGATCCCCAAGCCGGATTCCGCAAGTTGGCCGAACTCGTGCGCCCGGGCGGTTACCTGCTGGTGGGCCTCTACCATCGTTACGGCCGGCTGGCCACCGATCTACGCCGGGTGCTCTTCCGCTGGTTCGGCCGGCGGCTCTCCTTTCTGGATCCCCGATTTCGCCGCAGGGCCCTGGGCGAGGGCCGCTGGGAGGCTTGGTTCGCGGATCAGTATCGAAATCCGCACGAGTCGAAACACACCATCGGCGAAGCGATTCGGTGGGTCGAGAGCGTCGGCATGGAGTGGGTGCGCAGCATTCCCGGCACGCGACTCCTGGCCGACTTCTCCGCGGACGAGGAACTCTTCCGTCCGGATCCGCCGGCGGGCTCCTGGGAGAGGGGCGTCAAGGAGTGTCTGCGAGCCTTTCGCGGGGGCGGGGAGGGAGGGTTCTTCTCCTTCATCGCGAGACGAAGGCCATGAGGAAACTCAAGCTCTACGCCCTCTCCCTGGCACTCTTCGGCGCACTGGGCCTGGTGGCGCTCACCGCCGCCGAGCTTTGGATCCGCCGGTCGAGTCTGGCCGAGTCGCCCGAGCCGAGAGATCATGTCGAGCCGACCCGGTATTCGCCCGCTCGGTTCCGTCCCCACTACGAGGGGCAGTTCTGGGGGGTTCCCTTTCGCACCAACAACTTCGGCTTCCGGGACGAGCCGAACCTGGCGCCCCATCGGCCGCCGGGCGAGCTTTGGGTTCTGTCGCTGGGCGACTCGATCGCCTTCGGCCTCGGCGTTCGGGCCGAGGAACATTACACGAAGGTCGCCGAGAGCTTGCTCGAGGTTCGACGGGGATCCCGGCGGCCGATCCGAATCCTGAATGCGGGCGGACAGGGCTACAGTCCGTCCGGTTACTTCGTCTACCTGCGTCACGAGGGCCTGCGCCTCTCGCCCAGCCTGGTCATCGTTCAAATCGAGCTCTGCAACGACGTCAGCGACGAGGCTTTGCTCCGCTGGAGACGCGAGGGGGACGAGCCCTACCCGACGGCGGTCATCGGCGGTCGGTACCAGGTCGGCTGGGACGGAAATCTGCTGGGAACCTACTCCCGGGGAAGTCGCCTCCCGGAGCGCACCTATCTCTACACGGTGATGGTCCGACGAGTGCTCAACCTACTCGATCGCTTCCGGCCTCCGGAGATGGGGGACAACAGAATTCACTACTCCCTCGGCTTCGACCGACGGCTGCTGACCGAGGAGCGCCTCGAGGAGGGCTGGAGGCGCCTGTTCGGCGCTCTGGAGGCCACCTTCCATCTCCTGGAGGGAAAGGCGATACCCTTCCTCCTCCTGATCGCGCCCTCCCGCTATCTGTACGAGGAGACATCCGGCTATAGCGAGCCCGCCCGACGGGCCCTTTCTCGGGCCGTCGCATGGGCGGACAAGCGGGAGATTCCCTATCTGGACCTGACCCAGACCATAGGAGAGGCGGGCGGCGAGAGGCTCTTCTTCGATTTCGCGCACCTGACCGCCGAAGGAAACCGAGTGGTGGGCGAGGTCCTGGCGGACTACTTGTCGGCTCGCTTTCCCGACGATGGGGCGGCTTTCTCCGGAGCCTCGAGGGGATTCGCGGGTGCGACAGCCGCCGCCCGGTCCCCCGTCGCGGGCGACGGAGAGGACCGAGGGGACCCCCCGATCGCACCCTCACCCCGCTCCGACGGAACTTCGGAGAGCGCGCCGCGATGAGGATCCTGGGGATCTCCGCCTTCTACCACGACAGCGCGGCGACCCTTCTCGAGGAGGGCCGAGTCGTCGCGGCGCTCCAGGAGGAGCGCTTCACCCGCCGGAAACACGACGCCTCCTTTCCGCGGCGAGCTGTGGACGCATGTCTGCGGATCGGCGGCTGCCGTCTGACCGAGGTCGACTACGTGGTTTTCTACGAGAAGACCTTCCCCAAGTTCGAGCGCCTGCTGGAAACCTACCTGGAACGCTGGCCCAAGGGGCTCCGCTCCTACCTGAAGGCGATCCCCCTGTGGGTGAAGGACAAGCTCTGGATGAAGGAGAATCTCCGTCGAGAACTCCAGTACGACGGCCCCATCCTCTTCGCCGAGCACCACGAGTCCCACGCCGCCTCCGCCTTTTATCCCTCCCCATTCCGTCGCGCCGCCATCTATACCGTCGACGGCGTAGGGGAGTGGACGACGACCGCCCTCGGGCGGGGAGCCGACGGCGAAATCGAGTTGCTGCGCGAGATCCGCTTCCCCCACTCGCTGGGGTTGCTCTACTCCACCTTCACCTATTACCTGGGATTCAAGGTCAACTCCGCCGAATACAAGGTCATGGGGCTGGCGCCTTACGGCCGCCCGGTGTTCGCCGACCGGATCCGGGAGGAGATCATCGATATCGCCGAGGACGGCTCCTTCACTCTGAACTCCCGCTACTTCGACTTCGAGACCGGATTGAGGATGGCCTCCGACGCCTTCTTCGATCTCTGGGGCCGGCCGCCGCGCGGTCCCAACGAGCCCCTCGACTCTTTTCACCGGGACTTGGCGGCCTCCATCCAGGAGGTGACCGAGGAGGTCGTTCTTCGCACCGTGGGCCACCTTCACCGCTTGACCGGCGAGGACGACCTCTGCATGGCGGGAGGGGTGGCCCTCAACTGCGTGGCCAACGGGCGGATCCTCCGGGAAAGTCCCTTTCGGCGCCTCTGGATCCAGCCCGCTTCCGGAGACGCCGGCGGCTCCCTGGGTGCCGCCCTGGCCGTTTGGCACCGATTCCTGGGACGGGAGCGGGTGCCCGCCGTGGACGGCCGAGACGGGCACAACGCGTCGCTGCTGGGCACCGAATACGACGACCGGG
>CAYRCA010000558.1:0-3359 GCA_964422565.1 uncultured Acidobacteriota bacterium
GAGGGCCAGCCGCATCGTCCCGACGAGGCGGTCGTTCCAGCTCAGCTTGCGGCGCGGATCCCGTCCCACCCGCTCCGCCGTGTCGCGCAGATGGGGATTCGTCATGCGGCGAAGCAGATCGTCCGCGTATTCCCGGTATCCGTCCCGGGTGAAAAGGGGGTCCACCCCCCGGTGCTTTCGAATCAGAGACTCGCCGGACTCCTCGAGGAAGGCGTCCCTCAGAAAGGGAACGGCCCCGGGTACCTCGGCAAGACCCGCGATTCTCCGAATGCCCCGGGACAGCGCCAGATAGGCGGCCAAGGCGTGAGTCGCGTTGTGGCCGTAAAGCTTCGCCTCCTCGAAGGGAAGCAGGTCGTCCTTCTCCTCGAACCCCTGGATTCCCCGGCGGTAAGGTGGCTCCCCCCGGATTTCCTCAAACCGGATTCTGGAAATCAGGATTCGGTTGAAGGCCTCGACGAGAAAGGCTCGGGATTCGTGGGGAGTGACCCGGGCCAGTTCCTGTTCTCCCGGCTCCGCGGGGTCCGTAATCACGCCGCTCATCTTTCCGATGACGGTGTTCAGAAACCGCACCCGCGAACGCACCGCGCTCCGCTCCGCATCCGGAATCGCGGCGAGGACCTTCTCCTCCAGGATTTCGGCGGCGTGATTGTGATTCTCCGCCGCGTAGACCACGGCGCGGGGCAGATTCCGGGCGGCCTTCCGCCGCAGTCCTTCGGCCAGGAGAAGATGCGGGCCGCCCGGGCCGTCGGAAGTGTAGTGGAGCACGCTCGGGACCGCCGTGCCGATCTCCTCCGCCTCGGAGACGGCGTCGATGATGCGCCGCCGATCCGGTTCGCGCCCGGGATCCTCGATCCCCAGCGGACCCACCGAAACACGCTCCACCCGGTCGGAGTGGGCGATATTCAGACCATAGAAGCCGTGGTTGCGGCGGACACGGGACACCGACTCGGAAACCACCTCGGCCGCCACCAGTCGGCGGAAGGCCCCGGAACGAAAGGCCTCGTAAAGGAACAGCCCCGCCTGGATGGCGCCGAACCCGAAGCCCACATACGTCCGACCGCCGGTCGGCGCGGCAATCAACACACACCCTCCCTCAGATATCGCTCCTCATCCCGACCGCTCCAGGACTCCGCGGCGTGGATTCGGTCGGTCCGGCGGTGGGGATACACCACGGCCTTTCCATCCAGTTCCCGGGCCCCGACCATGGAAAGTAGCCGCGGCGCGTGGTCCAGGTCGCCGATCCGGGTGATATGGGCCGCCGCGTCGATGGCGCCCTCCGCCATGAGTTGGAGCGTTCGGGCCACGTCCCAGGGGGAGCCGCCGCTCGACCCGGTCACGACCGTCTCGCGGTAATGAATGAGCCCGGTGTCCAGGCCCACGATCTCCTCCCCCTTCTTGAGGCCGCCGAAAAGATTCAACACGCCGCCCCGTCCCGTCCAGCGCTGCGCGGTTCCGATGGCGCCGGCCGAGCCCACCGCAACAATCACGTCGTCGGCGCCCCGGTGGGCGGTGATCTCGTCCACCAGACGATCGACATCCACCGAGTTCGGGTTGACCGCCCGCAGGTCGACCCGAGCCTCCCTTGCGCGCCGGCCAAACAGACTCCTTACCTTCGCCAGGCGCTCCTCGATGAAATCGGTCACCAGAATGGCCTGCGGGCGACAACTGAGGGCCAGGTCCACATGCATTCGGCCCATTGCGCCGGCCCCAACGATGACGGTGACCCCGCCCGACTTCAGCCCCTTGGCCGAGCGCCTCTCCGCCAAGGGCGAGTCTTGGATCAGGCGCACATGGTGATCCTGAGCGGAAATGACGCACGACAGCGGCTCGCTCATGGCGGCGTGAGCGAACGGGATAAGGGGATCGGGAAGGGGAATCAGGCACCGGGCCTCCAGCACCTCCTCCGGGATCAGGATGTACTCGGCCAGGTGCCCCGGCAGGGTGTACCCCACCGCCACCTTGTCGATGCCCCGCCCCCCATCCCGGTACCGCTTGCGGTGGTTGATCGGCGGATGATCCACCGCCGGCTGAAGCACGAAACGCTGTCCCGGCTCGTAGCTGGATCGGAGTTCCTCACCCACCTCCACCAGGGTCACGGCGCCCTCGTCTCCCAGGATCAGGGGATGCCGGGTCACGTCCCATCCGGAAACCAGCCTGTGATCCGGGCCTTGCTCGACCAGCTTGATGAGGGAGGTACAGATCCCGGCCGCGTCGACGTAACCCAGCAGCTGGCGGAGACCGGGATGGGGTGTTGGCACCTCGCGGACCCGGAGATGCTCGAATCCCACCCCGTCCAGCACCAGGGCCCGCATGCGTTCGGGGGTTCCGGTTGTCGGTTCTCGATCCATGGTCAGCCTCCTACCGGCCGCGTCGTCGTCCATCCCGGTCTCGGCGACAGGTTGACGGCCCCGCCCATCACCGGGCGCGGGCCGATTCCATCCAGGCCTCGACCGGGCTGGGATGGCGTCGAATGGCTTGGGCGAGGTCGGCGGCCTTTCAGCTCCACTCCACCGGCTCCTCGAGTCGCTCCTTCACGCGGTTGACGAAACGGGCCGCCAAGGTGCCGTCGATCAGGCGATGATCGGACGAAAGGGTCATCTTCATGATCGAGCGGATGACGATCCGGCCTCCCCTGACCGCGGGAAGCGGGGCGATGCTGGAGACCGCGAGAATCGCGCTCTCGCCGGGATTGATGATCGCGGTGAAGTTCTCCACATCGTGCATGCCCATGTTGGAGACGGTGAAGGTGCTTCCCCCCATCTCATGAGGCCCCAGTCTGCCCGCCCGCGCCCGGGACACCAGTTCACCGGCGCGATCGTGAATCTCCCCCAGGGTCAGGCGGTCGGCGTCGCGGATGACCGGGACCACGAGCCCCTCGTCGAGGGCGACGGCCAAGCCGATGTGCACCCGACCGCGCCGCCACACGTTCTCGCCGTCGGTCGCGCTGTTGACGTCGGGAAACTCGGCGAGTGTCAGCGCCACGGCGCGAACGATAAAATCTCCGATCGAGCAGGATTTCCCGCCGGCCTTGAGCCGGTCGCGCCGGGATTCCAGATCGGTCATATCGACGGAGACGGTGACGAAGAAATGGGGAATGGTGCTGTAACTCTCATTCAGGCGCTTGGCAATGACCCGGCGCATTCGGGACAAGGGTCTCGGTTTTTCATCGACGGCTCTTTGAACGTCCTCCACCAGGATGCGGCCTCCCTTGCCGGTCCCCACAACCGCCGGGACATCGATTCCCTCGCGCCTCGCGAGTGTCCGCGCCGCCGGGCCGATGCGCGGCGTGGCGCGGCGGCGGACGTCCAGGTGGGCTTTCACATCCCGCTCGACCACCCGCCCCCCGGGTCCGCTGCCGC
>CAYRCA010000559.1:0-2963 GCA_964422565.1 uncultured Acidobacteriota bacterium
GCCGGGGATGTCGCGCAGCTGTCCGCGCGTGATGTCGCCTTCGCCGGGGCGCTCGATCCCGCCATCATCGACACGGTGGAACTCCACACGGGCAACATTCCGCCCGAGTTCGGCGGCAAGGTCTCCGGTGTCGCCAACATCACCACCCGCTCCGGACTCGGAACGGATCGCGCCTTTTCGGGCAGTACCGAGGTGGGCGCCTCGAGCTTCGACACCTACTCGAGCGTGACCCAGATGGCGGGAGGGGACGACCGATTCGGCTACTTCACGGCGGTCAGTCTGGCCAAGAGCAACCGCTTTCTGGACCAGGTTTCCCTCGACAACCTTCACAACGCCGGCAACGCCGAGCGGGTGTTCGCCCGCCTCGACTATCAGCCCCGGGCGGAGGACCGGTTTCGCCTCAATCTCATGGGCGGCCGGTCCTCTTTCCAGGTGGCCGACCTTCGCTCCCAGCACTCCGCCGGACAGGCGCAGCGACGCCTGCTGCGGGACTTCTCCTTCTCCCTCGGCTGGCTTCGGACCCTGGGCGCGACGGCAACCTTCGACTCCACGCTTTCCTTCCGGCGCGCCTCGGCGGAGCTTTTTCCCAGCCGCGGGGACACTCCGGTGACGGCCGCGGAAGGGCGCCGACTCGACACTCTCAACCTCGCCAACCGGGCGAGCTGGGCCCGGGGCCGACAGACCCTGCGCGCCGGACTCGACTACCAGCGGTTTCCGGTCCGGGAAAACTTCACCTTCGCCGTCACCGATCCCCGCTTCAACGACCCCGGCGGCGAGGATTTCAACCCCAATCTCGTGCCGTACGACCTGACCCGAGGCGGCGGGCCCTTCCAGTTCCGGGCAGAGGAGACGGGACATCTTTGGAGCGCCTGGATCGACGATCGGATCCGCCTCGGTTCCTGGACGCTCTCCCTGGGGTTGAGGTACGACCTCTACGATTTCCTGGTCCGGGGCGTTCAGCTGCAGCCCCGCGGGGGGCTCGCCTACCATATCGCTCCGACGAACACGGTGCTTCGCGTCTCCTACAACCGCAACTATCAGACGCCCCCCAACGAAAACCTCCTGCTCGCCGGCTCGGAACAGGCGGCGAGCCTGGTGCCCCCCGCGGTCCGCGAGGCCCTCGGCGAAGGAGTGATCCGCATCCGCCCCGAGCGCCAGAACGTCTACGAGGGAGGCATTCGGCAAGGGCTGGGCGATCGCTTCAGCCTCGACCTCGTGGCCTACCACAAGAACTCGACCGATCTGCAGGACAACGACAACTTCCTGAACACCGGGATCATCTTCCCCACCTCCCTCAATCGCTCGCGGGTCAACGGATTTGAGCTGCGGGGCGACCTCCTCCCGGTGGGCAACCTCTCCGGATCGGTCAGCGTCACTCACGGCAGGGTGGTGGTCACGCCACCCTTCACCGGCGGCCTCTTTCTCGGCAACGAGGCGGTGGAGCTGCTCACCTCGGGCCCCTTTATCATCGACCACGACCAGGCACTTTCGCTCCACTCCATGGTCCACTACCGGCTCTCGCCCGTTTGGTGGACCAGCTGGTCGATCCGCCACGACAGCGGCCTCGTTTCGAACCCCTCCGAGCCCGACGAGGTGGCGCGGGATCCCGACTTCTTCGACCTCTTGCCCTATGTGAACCTGACCTCCGATCCGCCCCGGGTGAGGCCCCGGACGCTGGTCGACGCGGTTGTCGGCTACGAACGCCGCGCGGGCGAACGTCGTCTCTGGGATCTCCAGTTTCAGGTCTCCAATCTCTTCGACGCCACGGCTCTGTATAATTTCCAGTCCATCTTCGTGGGTACGCGACTTGTCCAGCCCCGGAGTTTCGGGCTCAAACTGCGGGTTCACTGGTGAGGGTTTGGGGACTGGGGGCTGGGGACAGAGGGGTCCGGGTTTCGGGGTTCAGCGGTTCCGCGGTTCAGCGGTTCCGCCGGATTTGGGGGGCGGGGGTTTCTGGTTTCTGGTTCCTGGTTTCTGGTTCCTGGTTCCTGGTTCAGCCGCGGCCGACGCGGTCAGGACATCGGCCGCTGACCGCTGGCTGCTGCCTTCTGATTGCTGTCTGCTGACTGCTGCCCCAGCCACCAGCCCCCACTCCCCATTCCCCAGCCCCGGTTTGACCGCAGCGCCCTCGAAGCGCAGGATGGGAACGTGGCGATCCGGGTGAGCGACGACCTGACGATTCCCGAGGAGGACCTGACCTATACCTTCTCCCGAAGCGCCGGCCCCGGGGGACAGAACGTCAACAAGGTCAGTTCCCGGGTGACCCTGTGGTTCGATCTCGAGGGGTCGGCCGCGCTTTCCTCCGTCCAGAAGGACCGCATCCGGGAGCGGCTGTCGACCCGGATCACGCGCGATGGGCGCCTGCATGTGAGCAGCCAGAGGCACCGAAGCCAGAGCTCAAACCGGGAAGCCGCCCTGATGCGCCTCGGCGAACTCCTGAGGGAGGCCCTGGCCGAGGCGCCCTCCCGGAGACCGACCCGACCCTCCCGGCGGGCGCGTCAGGCTCGACTCGAGGAGAAAAGGCATCGGAGCCGCCTCAAGCGCCGCCGCTCGACTCCGCTCCCGCCGGACGAGTAGTCGGCCGCCTTGGCCGCCGCTCGGTCCTACAACTCACCGCCGATTCGTTCTAACATTGGCGGCGCCATGTTGCCTCCATCCGTTCTGCTGGTGCTCGCGATCGTGACCGTCGCCCTGGTCTTGTTCATCGGCGGATGGGTGCGGATGGACGTGGTGGCTCTTCTCGTGCTGGCGACGCTGGCTTTGTCCGGACTGGTGACCCCCGAGGAGGCTCTCGCGGGTTTCAGCAGCCCCGCCGTCGTGACCGTCTGGGCCATGTTCATCCTCTCCGCCGGACTGACCCGCACGGGCGTGGCCTACCGCATCGGCCAGCCCCTCCAGCACTTTGCCCGCGGGAGCGAGGCAGTGCTGGTCATCGCCCTCATGACCGCGGCCAGCATCCTCTC
>CAYRCA010000559.1:2973-3353 GCA_964422565.1 uncultured Acidobacteriota bacterium
CTCTCCGCGGGACTGTCCAGGACCGGTATCGCCAACCTTCTTGGTCGCCCTCTCCAGCGCTTCGCCCGAAGAAGCGAGCCGCTGCTCGTGCTGGCTCTGATGCTGGCCGCCGCCCTGCTGTCGGCCCTTATCAACACGGTGACGGTGGCGGCGATCCTGCTGCCGGCCACCCTGGAACTGGCGCGCCGGAGCGGGCGCTCCCCTTCCAGGCTGCTGATGCCTCTGGCCCTGGGGTGCCTGCTGGGCGGGCCGTTCACGTCCATCTCGACGCCTCCCAACATCCTGGTTACGGACGCCTTGCGGGCCGCCGGTCTGATCCCCTTTCGCCTCTTCGACTTTACTCCCATCACCGCCGCCATCGTTCTCTCGGGGGTCGCCTT
>CAYRCA010000560.1:0-3070 GCA_964422565.1 uncultured Acidobacteriota bacterium
TGGGATACGGGACGGTGCGCGGATCGAGCACGCGGGGCGCCGTCGGCGCCCTGCTGAAGCTGCGCGGCGAGCTCGCCCGGGGCAGGGACGTCGGTTTCACGGTCGACGGTCCTCGCGGCCCTCGCCACCGGGTCAAGCCCGGCCCCTGGTTTCTCAGCCGGAAAACGGGCGCCCCGGTCATTCCCTCCCATGTGGAGGCATCCCGTTACTGGGAGTTGAGGAGCTGGGATCGATTCCGGATTCCGAAACCCTTTTGCCGAACCCTGGTCAGGATCGGGCGGCCCCTCTACGCGGCCCGCTATGGGTCGGACGAGGAGGGGCTCGCCGTCTTCCAGGCGGAGATGGACCGCCTCCGCTTGGACTGCGAGGGCCGAGCGTGAGGCGCGGGATGCCAACCGACGGGTGATGGTTTCGCCCAAGCGGGCCGCCGAAATCGTGCTGAACGCCCCAGCCCGACTGGGGCGCCAGCCCCGCCAAACTCGAGACTCGAAGCCGAGAACCCGTTCCCCCGTTCATCTATACTTGTGCGGATGGAAGATCTTGTAAGGCGGATACTTGTGGAGTTGGGTGAGGATCCGGGCCGAGAAGGACTCGCGGACACCCCGCGCCGTGTGGAACAGGCTCTGCGATTTCTCACTCGCGGCTACCGGGAGAGCATCCAGGATGTGCTGAACGACGCCCTTTTCACGGTCGAGTACGACGAGATGGTCATCGTCCGGGATATCGAGATGTACAGTCTCTGCGAACATCACTTGCTGCCCTTCTTCGGCCGCTGCCATGTGGGATACCTCCCCCGCAAGCGTGTGATCGGCCTGAGCAAGATCCCCCGGATCGTGGACGTGCTGGCTCGCCGCCTCCAGGTGCAGGAAAGGCTGACACAGCAGATCGCCGAAACGATTCGGGACGCCATCAACCCTCGGGGCGTGGCCGTTATCATTGAAGCCCAGCACCTGTGTATGATGATGAGAGGTGTTCAGAAGCGAAACAGCAAGATGATCACCTCCGCGATGCTGGGAAAGTTCCGGGAAGACCAACGCTCGCGAGGAGAGTTCCTGGATCTGGTCAGTTCGCCGTCGAGCTGAGGTCTCGAACCGTTGTCATGAATGGACGTTTACTGGGAAGTCTGATTCTTTGCCTGGGCTGCCTTCTGCCCGGTTCAGCCCGGGGGCAGAATGCGGTCGGCGTTCGGGAGGACCCGATCCGGGTGAAGGTGGATCTGGTGACCCTGCGGTTCAGCGTCAAGGACGCCGCCGGGGAGTTCCTGAACTCGCTGTCAGCCGACGACTTCCGCGTCACCGAGAACGACGAGCTGAAGGAGATCGCCTTTTTCGAGCCGCCCCGGGAGGCAAAGGGAGGCACCCGTCCACTGTGGCTCGCCTTCCTGCTGGACGTCAGCGGGAGCACTTTCGCGACGCGCGCCGAGGAGATCCTCGCCGCGCAGGCCTTTTTCGAGAATATCCACCACTTCACCAAAGTGGGGATCTTTGGCTTCACCGACGAACTGATGACCTTCCAGGACTTCACTCCCGACCGACAGAGGGCCCTGCAGGCGTTCAGCGCGGCGCGGGAGCACCTGGGAAGAACGGGGATCTACGATTCGTTGAACCGGCTGGTCGACATCATGTCGGATCGGGCCGGACCGGAGGACCAGAAGGCGATCATCCTGGTCTCGGACGGCATCGATCGGGCTCACGAGAAGGCGGTTGCCGCGGCCTCCTTCGCCCGGGAGAGGGGTGCCGTCGTGTACACCATCTGGGTTCCGTCGGCGTCCCAGTTGTACATCGGGCCGACGCAGTCCGCCGATTACCGCGAGCGGGAGCGGCGCGTCAAGGAGGAGGCGTTCGCCAGCCTGTCGGCCCGGACCGGGGGCAGACACTATGGAGGCTTCGAGGCCATCTTGGACTTTGACAACGTGCTGGTCGAGATTAACGACGAACTGTTTGGCAACCTCTACTCCATTGGATACTACACCGACAACCCCCACCTGGAGCGGGCGGAGCGTCGGATTTCCCTCGGCGTTCGGCCGTCCGACGCCAGCGTTCACGGGCTGTTCGAGCAGATTCCGGACCGGGTGGAGGCCAAGCGGCGCTATATCGCGGCTCTGTTCGACAACGAGGCGCTCTCCGAGTTTCCGGAGCGGGACGAGGTGTTCAGGGAGATTCCCGCCGAGATGGATGTTCTGCGACCCCGCGGAGCGGGTGACGAGACAAGCCTTCCCTTCCGACTCAAGATCAGCGCCTTCTCCCTCGCCCGGGACGAGAGAGGCGGTGTCCGGACCCAACTGGGCGTCATCGGTGTCCTCACGGATCTGAACGGAAACGAGGTGGTGCGCCTGCGCGAGGTCTTTCGGTCGCAGATGGACGCCCGGGACCTTCGCGACGGGAGGGGAATAATCTACAACAACCGGCTGTTCGCCCCGCCGGGAAACTACCTTTTTAAGCTCGCCGTTCTGGAGATTCCCACTTGGAGGATGACCGTCTTGGAGCGCCCCGTTCGCATCGTGCCGGCAGCGCCGCGGTGACCGTTAGAGAGTTACTGGAGAACGACCGGTGGAGTCCCGGCCGCCGGTCTCCCAGCGTCCGGACGTGCCGCTCCGGCGCCCTCCAACTCCTAACTATAACTATTAATTAACTTAACTACTGGATCCGAGGTCCAGTTCATTGATCGCCAGGATTTCGTCCCGCATGCGGGCGCGGAACTCCTTCAGCCTTCGCGCGAGGTCGGGATCCCCGAGGCCCAGAATCTGAACGGCGAAAAGGCCGGCGTTGCGGGCGCCCGCCCTGCCGATCGTCATGGCCGCAACCGGGATTCCGGCGGGCATTTGAACGGTGGAGTACAGCGCGTCCATCCCCTTGAGGGACGAGGAGTCCAGCGGGACGCCGATCACGGGCAGCGTGGAATGCGCAGCCAAGGCGCCGGCCAGATGGGCGGCATAACCCGCCCCGCCGATCAGGATCTCGATTCCCCGCTCCTCGGCGGCCTCAACATATCGGCGGGTCGCCTCCGGTGTGCGGTGGGCCGAGAGGACCCGCATCTCCCAGGGCACTCCAAACTCCTCCAAAATGCGGGC
>CAYRCA010000560.1:3080-3352 GCA_964422565.1 uncultured Acidobacteriota bacterium
GCGACTCCCCATCAGAATGGCCACCTTCGGATTGGTCACGATTCGCCTCCCGCCGCGCGCGGCCGCGAGTTGAGGCTTGCCCTCGTCACTGCCTGTGCCGCCCGCCGTCTTCTCTGTTCCGTCTTCCCCTCGTTCCGGGAAGACCCTTGGAGCCAATGTCGCGCCGGTAATACATGCCCTCGAAACGGATCCTGGTGACCGCTGCGTAGACCCCGGCGACGGCCGCCTGCAGGGTTTCGCCCAGCGCGGTCACGCCCAGGACGCGGCCACCC
>CAYRCA010000561.1:0-3341 GCA_964422565.1 uncultured Acidobacteriota bacterium
CGGTTTAATCCCGACGCGGGTTCTCCTTATGTTTCAACGGGTTACGGGACCGAGCGACGGACCTTAGAATCCTGTGGGCCGAAAGGCCCGTGCGGGTTCGATTGTTCGCCTTCGCTTCGCTTCGGCTCACTTGTCCGGCGACGGTCGGGGCCGGGAGACTTCGGGTCCGGGTTCCGCTCAAAACACAGTGCTTGCCTTCGACATTTTCCCGCCCCGGGAAGACCCCACAACCCCCGTCCGACGGGGCTTTCCGCCCACCGCCCCCCTTTGAACTTGGAACTCGAAACTCCGCACGTTCTCCTTGAACTTCGAACTCGAAACTCCGCACTTCCCGGGGGGATTGTGCCCAAGGTGTGCCCGCGAGAATCCCACTCCAGCTCACCGGAACCAAGATCGACCCGAGAAGGCCTTGCCCCGGAGCGTCCGCCAGTACCTGTGACGGCTCACGAATCAGGATCGGACACGCCGTCCCGCCAGGCAGTCCCGTCGGCATACTCGATTCGCTTGATTCGCGCTTCAAGACGATAGATCCCCGTTCGCCTCGGAGCCGAACGGTTGCCGCAGACTCGGCCGAACAGCTGCACATCCCGGCCAAGGTCAAGAACCCTGATCCCGATACGACAACCGTCATGAGGCAGCCAGTGGCTCAGGCGAGTAGTCTCCCCCGGAGGAATCTTGACGCCGGTGCGCGCCTCTAGGAAAACGACCTCCAGGTCACCCTCAAAGTGAGGATAGGTGAACTCCCAATCAATCGATCTGATCGTCTTGGGGGCGTCATTCCTGACCTCTACGAGTACGTGGTCCACTCGAATACCGGCCACGCGAGATGAATGGCGCAACTGACTCTGGAAACTCTGATGATCTTCCGAAGGTATTAGAAACGGGGTACCTCTCGCGACCGGCCAGCCGAATTCGGCTCTGAAATCCGAATCTCCTTTCGGAATACCTCCCGCATCAACTCTACCTTCGGTAACAATTCCACGATTCAATTGCCCCGACACCCCAAACGAGCTCGTCGCAAAGTCGACGTTGAGAATCACCAACTCGGCCTTGGGCTTGGCCGATGCTTGCCCACGAACTCCCTGGAGTGAGGAAAAGACAACCACACACAGGAGCAGAAAGTAACTTGGCCGGATTCGTATTACGGCCACTGCATTGATCCCACTGAGTAACCTGTTTGAGATGTATACTTTCACCGTCGAATTCCACTTGCGGCTGCCGCCAGATCAGCGGATCGACCTTCCTGATTCCTTCCTATTAACACCGATCAAAGCAAAGGGCCTGCATCCCGTTCCGCACCTAAACTCTAATCAAATTCTATCAAAATAAGCTTGGCTGATGTGAAGGCACCTCCGGGACCCCCGGGACCCCGGGACAGAATCAGAACCACACAACCCAAGTCACGTCAAATCAATCCGTTTCGAGTCGGCGAACACGGGATTCCTCGAAGGATGAGGGTGAAGCGGCGGGATTTCGGGCCGCTCCGGGTCGCTCCAGTATTTCGACGGGCCTTGCCCGGGTGTCCCCTGCGTCGCGGGAGAGCGGCTCCCGGAGGGTCTTTCCGAGGTTGTGCCCGGATTGTGCCCGCGAGGACCCCGCTCCATCCCACTCAGACCAACTCCAGCCAAGAGTCCGTCTAATCCCGACGCCGGTTCTCCTTATGTTTCAACGGGTTACAGGACCCCGCGACGGACCTTAAAATCCTGTGGGCCGAAAGGCCCGTGCGGGTTCGATCCCCGCCCCGGGCAGTCCCCACAACCCCCGTCCCACGGGGCTTTCCGCCCACCGCCTTTCTTTGAACTTTGAACTCGAAACTTTGAACTTCCCGGGCGGATTGTGCCCAAGGTGTGCCCGCGAGAATCCAACTCCAACTCACGGGAGCCAGGAAATGAGAGGCGAACGATTCGGCGTCCGAGACGGGAACCACTTCGTTTCATCGCCGGATCGAAGCAGAAGTGTTCATCCAAAGCGTCGACCCGGACTCGTCACTCCCAACGGCTGGGATCGGCGAGGTACTCGAGGTTGTGCTGCAGCAGGACGTGGGCCTCGTGGAGGAGACCTCCCGACTCGGCGGCCGCCTCGACCTCCTGGAGAAGCCGCGCAATTTGTTCGGGGTCCGGGGCGCTCGGGTCGATGCGGGCCAGCTCCGCCTCCAGCCGGTCGGCCGGTTCCCCGTCCGGACACCAGCCCCGGTACCGGGCCTCCCGCAGGTATTCCCGAATCCGCTCGACGAACTCCGCCCGCTCGTCGGGCTCCGGAACCGGCACCGGCCCGATCGTCTTGCCGTGGTAGTGATTCGCGCGCACGATCTTGACCCCGGCCTCCGTCCGAACCTCCTCGCCCCCCGTGTAGAACATCCGAACCGCGTGTTCGGGGACGGCGTGTGCATTCAGTCGAGGGGAGTAGTCCCCGGCGTCGACCCAGCAGCGGACCACGCCCGGAAGGCTCGGCCAAGGCACTTCGAGAATGGGAGGGAAGGCCAGCTCTTCGCCGGGGTCGGCACGCACCATCATTGCACCCGGCGCTGGGCTGTCGTAAAGCACGAAATGGAAGTTTCCTGGGTAGACGTCCGATCCCATCACCCACGGGACCGACAGCGAAACGCGATTTCCGTCGGGCAGGGTGTACTGAACGTAAGCGTCGCCTCCGAGAAGGCGAATGCGTTCATGGGTCAATCCGACCGATTCGACGAAGAGGTGGCCAATCGTTGTCGGAGGCTTGCTGTTGAGTCCGTTGCGAACCCGATAGCCGAACGCCCCCGGCCCCGTTGTCTCGACGAAAATCGCCGCGACGGCGATCTCCATCCGGGGGACGAACGGGACCTCCCACACCACGTAGTCTCCCGTATAGCTTCCCCAGTGCCCGTCCGAACTCCAGTCCCGCCACTTCAACACGTACACCCGCCGCTCCGGGTCCGCCTCCAGCTCGATCGGGTAGTTGTCGCCCAAGTAGCCGGGGTACACCTCGCGGGAAAGGATCCGGTCGCGGACGCGCCGCGCCCACGCCGCGGCCTCCTCCCCGCCGCTCCGCCGCGCCTCGTCCCCGGGCGACGTACGGCCCAAGAGGTCCTCCAGATTCTCCAAGAGCAGCGCAACCGTATCCAGCAGGAGCGGCTGGTCGAGGGTCGACGTCAGGACGTCGAGAAGCTCTTTCAGCCCGGGTTCGCCGAGTTCCTCCATCGCCTCTCCCAAGCCGGCGAGCTCGGCGAGGTACTCCTGACTGACGTGCTCGAGCGGACGAAATTCGACGGGAGGCGGCGGAGCCAGCGGCCGCCGATCCCCCAACGAGCCGCCGACGCACTGCAGCCCCAACAGCAGCGCCACGGCGAGCGCCTTCGAGGG
>CAYRCA010000562.1:0-3337 GCA_964422565.1 uncultured Acidobacteriota bacterium
TACGACACCCGCGGCCGACTCTGGATCGCCACGCCCGCGGGCGTCATCTGCGGGGACGGCCGGCAGTGGAGCTTTTTCGAAGGCCGGGACGGGCTCCCCTATGCCGACTTCACCGCAGTGGCGGCGGGGGGTGACGGATCGGTCTGGTTCGGAACCACCCGGGGGATGGTGATCTATCGGGACGACGAGTGGCACTATCGTCAGGGCCGTCGCTGGCTGCCCGACGACCGGGTCCGGGCCGTGGCGGTCGACTCCGAAGGCAGCGCCTGGATTGCGACCCCTGCGGGTCTGGGGTGGATTGAACGGCGTCCGATGAGCCTGGCGGAAAAGGCGGATTTCTACGAAACCGAACTGGAACGGATCAAGCGGACGCCCTACGGCTACACCTCCGAAGTCCGGCTTTCGGCCCCCGGGGACAAGAGTACGCTGATGCACACCGACAGCGACAACGACGGGCTCTGGACCGCGATGTACGGGGCCGGCGAATGCTTCGCCTACGCCGCCACCGGCGACCCCCGGGCACGCGACCGCGCCCGACACGCCTTTGAAGCGCTGCGCTTCCTGCAGAAGGCCCCCGAAGGAAGTTCCCATCCACCGCCTCGGGGATACGTCGCGCGCACCATCCTTCCCGCCGACGGACCGGATCCGAACCCGGGGCTGCTCGAGCGGGACCTCGAGTTCCGGCGAACGCGCGACCGGCTCTGGAAGATCTACGAACCCCGCTGGCCGTTGACGGCCGACGGCCGCTGGTATTGGAAGAGCGACACCAGCTCCGACGAACTCGACGGACATTACTTCTTCTACCCGCTCTACTACGACCTGGTAGCCGAAACCGAGGAGGAGCGGGAACGCGTGCGGGAGGTGGTCCGTGACCTGACCGACCATCTCATCGCCCACGGCTTCAATCTGGTGGACCACGACGGGCTCCCCACCCGCTGGGGGCGCTATTCCCCGGAAGAGCTCAATCACTCCAAATGGTGGTGGACGGAGCGAGGGCTCAAGTCGCTCAGCCTGCTTTCCTACCTGGCGGTGGCCGAACATCTCACCGGCGACCCGAAGTACGGCGCGGTGTCCCGCGAGCTGCGCGCAACCCACGCCTACGACACCAACGCGATGGTGGCGAAGATCCAGCTGGGACCGGGCTCAGGCAATCAGTCCGACGACGAGATGGCGGTCATGTGCTTCTACAACCTCCTGAAATACACCCGCGATTCGGAGCTTCGGGAGGAGATCCGCTACGCCTTTTTTCGTTACTGGCTGCTGCTGCAGCCGGAGATGAACCCCTTCTTCAATTTCGCTTATGCCGTCTTCGGCGTCGGCGCCTCCTACACGAACCCGTGGGGAACCTACCCGATTGATCCCTGGCCGGGCTGGCTCGAAGACTCGCTGAAGACGCTGACCGGCTTTCCGCTCGACCGGGTGAACTGGCCGCATGAGAACAGTCACCGTCTCGACATCATTCCCCTGGCCCGGCAGCAGGCGCGGGAGTCCTATCACCCGGATGACGGTTCCGCAGTGCCTCGCCGGGGCTATCGGGTGGCGGGAAAAGTGCTCCCGGTCGAGAATCGTCACTTCAATCACTGGAACACCGATCCCTGGCAGCTCGACTATCGGGGCGATGGGATGACGCTGGCCGGCGGGACCGTGTTCCTACTCCCCTACTACATGGGCCTGTATCACGGTTTCATCGAGGCGGATTGAACGCAAGTGTACGTACCCGCCTGGAGAGACTCCCTCCATCCGAATCCCCGGGTCCACATTGGCAGCCGCCGTTCGGATCGAAGGAACAGTTTTGCACAGACCATGACCATGCGTGGGTTGGTGAGAAACTTGGCGTTGGAGATCCCAGGAATATGGGAGCACATTTTGTGACAACTCCACCTATCTTCTTGCATTCTCCGTGTCCGGTAAGGGAAGTATACCTGCGAGTCATGAAGGACTTTGACCGCATCACCAGCCATCCAGGTCGTTTGAACGGACAGCCCTGTATTCGCGACCTGCGTCTGACGGTGCGACGGGTGCTCGAGGCCCTGGCCGTCTACCCCGACAGGGGAGAGCTGCGCAGGGAGTATCCGGAGCTGGAGGACGAGGATATCCGCCAGGCTCTGGCTTTTGCCGCCGCCAATCTCGACGAGCGGATCATCGACCTGCCCTGATCCTACAATGAAAAAGCGGGCCTGGCTCTGTTCTGCCCGATCACGTCTCAAGTCAAGGGGTACCCGTTCGAGGTGATCCTGCCGAGCGGGGGGAAGCCGTCCGGGGCGATTCTCTCGGATCAGGTCAAGAGTCTCGATTGGTGCGTCCTTAAAGCCACGCGGATCTCGAAAGCCCCCGAAGAAACGATCCGAGAGACGCTCGGGAAGATATGCGCTTTGATCGAAGCGGATGACTCGTGAACCGCTCGCCGGCCAACACGTCGACCCGTCCGCTCCGGAAGTGCGCGGGACTTCCGTCGGGGTCGTGCAGGCCGCATACTCTTCAGGCCCGAGCTTTTGATCTTCCGCCCCGGTTTCGGCACAATGGAGGGCCGGTGGATCTCTATCGCGAAATCGTGCGGATTCGGGAGGCGGGAGAACGTGCGGCGCTGGCGACCATCGTGCGCCGGGTGGGGAGCGCTCCGCGTAAGGATGCCGCCAAGATGCTCATCCGCCGGGACGGTTCCTTCCTGGGTTCGGTGGGCGGAGGTTGCGTGGAGGCGGAGGTCTGGCAGGCGGCGAGGGAGGTCATCGAGACGGGGCGGCCCTCCCTGATCCGGTACGAGCTCAAGGAAGAAGAGGCCGAGAGCGAGGGCCTCATCTGTGGAGGCGCCGTGGAAGTATTTGTCGAGCCTATTCTCAGTGACCCGAGGTTGATCGTTCTCGGGGCCGGGCACTTGGGCCAGGCCATCGCCCGCATCGGCAAGATGGTGGGATTTCACGTCGCGGTGGTGGACGATCGGGAAGCCTTCGCGAACCGGGAACGCTTTCCCGACGCCGACGAGATCGTGGTCGCGCCCTTCGAGCGGGCCCTGGATCAGGCCAAGGTGGACGCCAACTCCTTTATCGTCATCGTGACCCGCGGCCACAGTCACGATCGGACGGCCACCCAGGCCGCCGTCGCGACCCATGCCCGGTATGTCGGCCTGGTGGGAAGCCGCCGGAAGATCAAGATCATCGTCGAGTCGCTGTTGCAAAGCGGCCATCCGCCGGAACGGTTTCGCAACCTGTACGCTCCCATCGGCCTTCCCCTGGGCGCCGAGACGCCGGAGGAGATCGCCGTGGCGGTCATCGGCGAACTGATCGCGTTGCGCAAGGGCGAGCACCAACGCAGCGAAAAGCAGGAGTTCATTCACCGCCTC
>CAYRCA010000563.1:0-3335 GCA_964422565.1 uncultured Acidobacteriota bacterium
ACTCGGAGGGATCCACCCGTGCGCGCCCCCGGGCCGGCCCCAGGTCCAGGCGGGGGCACCCAAGAGTCGCAAGCTCCACTCTTCCTTCGTCCACCAGGGCCAGAGCCACGACGTACTGGGCGTTGCGCAAGAAGCCCTTCGTTCCATCGATGGGGTCGAGGACCCAGAAGCGCCCCCGGGTCTCTCCCTCGCCCCGATCGATCCAGTCCCTAACCGAAGAGGGGTCCGCATCGGGCTCGAATTCGCTCACGAATCGGGCGACGGCCCGAGCCACCGCCTCCCCTCCGGACTGACGCAAGGCCTCGGCCGACTCCTCCGCCACCAGTGGAGTTGCGGGAAAGGTGCGGCTCAGACGCCGGGCCACCAGCGCCTGGATGGTGAAATCGGCGACCGTGACGGGCGAGCGATCCTCCTTCCGGAGGGCGGAGTTCACCATCTCGTCCTGGATCCGCCGGGCCAGAAGCGCGGCCTCTCGAGTGACATCGAGTGCGAATCCAAGCTCGGAGGACAGGTTGTCGAGAGTCGTATCGGTCATTCTCCGAACCTTTTTTGTCGACGGCGAGAGGACGGTGCAACGCTGACGGCTCACCGCCTGCCAAGGCGATCCCGGGCCGGCGGACGAAATTCGGGGCGTCCTCGGCCTGCGTTCTTCCGTGCCCGCCCCCGCCCTCGGTTCAGACCGGCATCTCTTCGCGCTCGTGGACGCGGTCGAATTTGCGCATGGCCCCGGCGTCCAGCTTCCAGGAGTAGGTTTCCGGGCGGCCTTCGTGCGGCGCATATTCGCGACGCATCTCCCCGGGGTCGAAGCTGTAGCTCTTGAGCTTCAACGACTCGACGAACGAGCGGTTCATCAGGACGGACTCGTCGCCCAGCACGCGGGAAGTCACGTAGGCGTAAATGAAGCGCGCGAACTCCCGGAGACTCTCGAGGTGATGCTCCAGAATGCCCTCGGCCGCCTCCCGTGTAACGCCTACCTCGTAGAAGGCGGTCTCCGCCTCCTTCAAAGGCGTCAGTTCCATGAAATCGTTCAAAACCTTGTGGATAGGGAAATCCCGTTCCTTCTTCCACCAGTAGTATCGGCTGAGAAACTGCTGCAGATTGCGGTTCACGGGCCCCAGCTGAGCGAACCTCCGAAAGAAGATCTGGATGAAGCTCCGATCGGTGAAGAAGTCGTTGATGAAGGGGAAGACGTAGAAGCTGAAGTAAATGGTCAACTCCCAGGAGTATTTGAGCGTAAAGACCTCCTGGTCCCCCAGAGAGTCGTAACTGACCGCGTAGCTGGGGACATACGCCTCGTAGAAGACCCGCATCAGGGGCTCATATATCTCGCACTTCCGGTCCAACTCCTCCTGGCTCTCGGAGAGTATCGAATCCACCAGCATCGAGTTGTAGAAGGAGATCAGATCGGAACCGGGGCTATACAGGGGATCGGTGAAGCGGCCAGCTATCCCCGCCATTCCCCATTTGGAGGGGCTGATGGTCTGTTTGCAGTCGTAGGCGTAACTGATCAGGCGCGCGCTGTCCAAGATCCGCCGCTTGGGCAGATCGCGCGCGAAGAGGGGGAACTCCCGGCAGGCCCATTCGATGAGCTTCTCCGGCGTGGAGACCCGGTTCTCGTCGAAGAGCGCCCGGTCGTAGACCAGACCCAGGCTCGTCAGCCCCTGCAGGGGGATGACCCAGAACCAGAACCCTTCTCCGCAGAAGTGGTTGGTCGCCAGCCACAGGGGGATCATCCCCTGTTCCCTCCGATCGGGCTTCTTGCGGATTTCCGACAGGGAGGCATCGGTCAGCTTCTCGATGTTGACGAGGCCCTCGACCCAGCACCATGACGACCCGTTGTTGATCGCGCTCTCGACGGCGAGCTTCTGTTTTCGCTTGAGGAACTGACCCCGTCCCGTGGTATCGACGACCCATTCGGCTTCCACCCGCACCGGATTCCCGTTCAGGTTGAAGCCTACATGGTGGGGACCTCCCGACTGGGACAGTTCGACGTTCAGTGCCACCGCCGGATGGCAGAAGGTCACGTCGGGATGTTTCCGGTTCTCGGCCAGGATGTGGGCCTCAATGACGTTGCGGTCCAGTTGGTAACTGCAGACATTCGAGAGGGGTCGGATATAGGACTGGCTGTACTCCTCGAAGTTTCGGTCTCCCCGGGTCGTCTTCCAGTAGAAGCGCAGGTTGTACTTCAGGTACTGGTGGTTGAACATGTGCTCTTCCAGATCCAGAACCTTGGAGAAGTAATACCCCCCAACCTGGACCAGGGACTCCCCCACCTTCTGCTTCTTGCCTGGAACCTCGAACTTGTTGTCGAGGAGCAGAATCTTCTTTCCCTTGTTCTGCATGAGCAGGTGTCGGCACAAGGACGCGCCGGCCAGGCCCGCACCCAGGATCACCACGTCGTATCGCTCGCGAACTTCCATAAAAGCTCCCTCAAGTTGCCTCCCGGACTCAGGATCCGGAAAGTATTGCTCCATCTGGCTGACGGCGGCAAGTCAGAATCAGAAGATGAAGCGTATTCTACAATGAAAGCTTTCCCCAGCCGAACCCGGCGGATTGGGGGCAACCGGTCGGTGAGGTGGAACGGAAAGCGTCGGCCTATCGAGCCGCCAAGTGGCGCGATTCCCGAAGGGTCGGCGGGGGTCGGAGCAAGGCCCCGACTGTCAATGCCTTGTGCCTTCCCGATCTTGGCTGGTGGACGGGCCCCCTTACGGCGAGCCTTCCGGGGTGGAAGGTGCGGACAAAGCCTCACTTAGGGCTTCCACGAGAGGCAGTCCCGCGGTCGTTCTCTCCATCTCGGGAATCTGTCGCAGCTCCATCGCCGATCCCAAGCGCGACTCAAGTTGGGCCCATAGATCCTCATGTTCCCGGCTCACCGAACGGTACCATCCCAGGACTTCCCGTTCCGCCTCGCCGAAAGGCTCCGGCCTCGGCTCGACGGCCTTCCAGACGCGATTGACGATCAACCCGTCGACCGTGTACCCCCGGCGCGAGAGTTCCTCCAGGAAGTACTCCCCGTCGAGGAGGGCCTTCGAAGGGACGGTCACCACGTGGAACGCGCAGGTCCGGGGATCTCGGAGTATCCGGGCGCTGGCCCGGGCCCGTTCGGCGTACCCTTCGGCGATGGATCGGAAGACGCTGTAGAAGTCGAGAACCTGGCCGACCACCCCCGCGCCCACCAGATCCTCCAGTCTGGAGTAGACGTCGAAGGTTCGCCGTCCCAGCCGGCCGAGGGGAGAGTCCGCCCACAGCCGATAGGACCCCCCCACCACACGCACCAGGGGAAGGGAAACCAGGTCGGCGAAGAACTCGGGCTTGTCCAGGAATTCGAAGGCGTG
>CAYRCA010000564.1:0-3328 GCA_964422565.1 uncultured Acidobacteriota bacterium
CAAGGTGAACGATCGAACGTCCGGCCCGCTCGAGTTCCGCGGCACGCTCGAAGACCTCCATCACGATGAAGGGGCGAATGCCCGACGAGCGACGGCTCAACCGGGACCCGGTTTCGGAAGACATCACCCCTGCTCAGTACCGCCTTCATTCCGTCTTGTCAAGCCGTCAGGACCGTCAGACCGTCAGGACCGTCACCGTCCCGAAGCGCGGGGTGAACGGAATGTCGCATTCCTCCAAGACCGGGACCCGACGCTCTGTCCTGACTCGGGCGAGGCGAATGGCGCGCCGACGCCAACCAACCCGGTCGCCCACAGGATTCGCGTGGGGCGCCCGAAGACAGTCTTCCAGTCCCGCACCTCGCAACGCGACGCTCTCCTGTATAATCCAGGGCTTCCGTTCCGCGGGAACGAATGTGTCGATGCCCGGCGCGACCACTCTTTCCCACCCGGGCCCCGGTGAGATCCGAGGGACCATAGGGAGCGGATGCGGCCTTGAACCCGAAACTCGAAATTCGAAACGCCATGATCAAACCACACGGTGCCGACGCGCTGAAACCCCTTTACATTTCCGACCCGGAGAGGCGGTCCGCCCTGATCGAGGAAGCGGAACACCTTCCTTCGCTGCTCCTCTCCTCGGCATCCGCGGCCAACGCCGTCATGCTGGGGGGCGGATACTTCACCCCCCTGAACGGCTACATGGGCCGCGCCGACGCCCTTTCGGTCGCCCGTGAAATGCACACCGCCTCCGGCGTTTTCTGGCCGATCCCAATACTGAACCCGACGACGGAGGCTCCGGGCCTCGGCCGGGGAAAGAGGGTTGCCCTGCGCGACCCCAACCGAGAGGGTCATCCGATCCTGGCGATCCAGACCGTCGAGTCGATCGAGGAGTTCACGGCGGACGACATGGAGCTTCTGACCCGGCAGGTGTTTCGCACCCTGGATCCGGCCCATCCCGGCGTCGAGGCCTTCAACGCCCAGGGCCGGATGTGTCTCGCCGGCCCCATCGAGGTGCTCCACTTCTCCTATTTCCGGGACGAGTTTCCGGCCACCTTCCGGACGGCGTGGCAGATCCGGGAAGAGATCTCCCGTCTGGGCTGGCGCCGGGTGGTGGCTTTCCAGACGCGCAATCCCATGCACCGCGCCCACGAGGAGCTCTGCCGGATGGCTCGCGAAGCGGTGCGGGCCGACGGCGTTCTGATCCACATGCTGCTCGGCCGCCTCAAGAAGGGGGACATCCCGGCCGAAGTGCGCGACCGGGCGATTCGCCGCATGGTGGACCGGTATTTTCCCGCCGGGACCGTCCTGATCGCCGGCTACGGGTTCGACATGCTGTACGCGGGACCCCGCGAGGCGGTCTTGCACGCCATCTTCCGCCAGAACGCCGGCTGCACCCATCTCATCGTGGGTCGGGATCACGCCGGAGTGGGGAACTACTACGGTCCCTTCGACGCTCAGACGATCTTCCGCGAGGAGGTGCCGCCGGGCGCGCTGGAGATCGAGATCTTCGAGGCCGACCACACCGCCTGGTCGAAGAAGCTGAACCGGGTGGTGATGATGCGCGACCACCCAGACCACGGCCCGGAAGACTACATCCTTCTCTCGGGCACTCGAGTCCGCGAAATGCTGTCGAGGGGCGAACTTCTGCCCGAGGAGTTCTCCCGGCCCGAGGTCTCGGAAGTCCTGATGGACTTCTTTCGAGAAACCAACGGCCGGTAAGCGGTCAGCGGGCAATGGTCCGCGACCGGCGGGCAGCCGTCAGCGGGACGGCAGGCAGCACTGACGAAGCGCAATCGGACGTAGGGCAGGAAAGGCACTTCCCACCTTTCTCCCCAGCCCGTTTCATCCGTTTCGGGTGCGCCCCGCTCATGGACACTGACTCCCCCGCTCCAGTCAGCCTTCGGTGCCGACCACTCGTCCCACGAACACCCCGTTCGGCCGATTTCCGTTACTCTTCGCCGGGGGCTTGCCTTATCGTGAGTGGTGCGATGACCCGCTCCGGACGCGTGTTGAATAAGACATCGGTTCCCCCCGTAGAGAAGTTGAAGGAAGAGCCAGATCTCACAACGGAGGCGAGCATCCTGGAACGGGTACTCGGCGGACAGACCGCGGCTTACGGCGAAATCTTCTCCCGCCACCGGGAGAGAGCGTTCGCTCTAGCCGTTCAATACCTGCGCAACCGAGAGGACGCCAAGGACATAGTTCAGGAGTCCTTTATCAAGGCATACCAGAATCTCCGGCGTTTCGACCTGAGTCGAAGCTTCGGGCCCTGGCTGCTCACCATCGTCCGGAATCTCGCTATCGACGCGCTGCGGAAACGCAAGCACTCGGACGACGAACTGCCCGACCGGTTGCCGGATTCCCGTCCTCGGCGTGCGGACGACGACGTCCTGCGGGGCGAGGTCTGGGCGGCCCTGGAGACACTCGGCACCGACCACCGGGAGATCATCTTCCTGCGGGACTACCAGGGCCACAGTTACACGGAGATCGCCGATATTCTGGGGATACCTCTGGGAACCGTGATGTCGCGACTGCATCACGCGCGGCGCTACTTGACACTGCGGCTCGGAAAGAGCGGAGACCATGCTCTGCGCGAAGATTGAAGTCGGCCTGTCGGGCTATCTCGACGGGGAGCTGACGCAGCAGGAAGCTCAGCAGATCGAGGTTCATCTGGACACCTGCGGCAACTGCCGCCGTATCCTGGACGAACTTCGCGAAGTCCGGGAGGCCGCCCGGCGGCTGGAAATCAGGCAACCCGGCAAGTCGGAGTGGATGGCTATGGAAACACACATTCTGCAGCGAGTCACGCGACGCGTCGGTTGGTTGATTCTGATCGTCTGGACGACGATGACGGCGGCGTACGGCGCCTTCCAGTACGCGATGTCGCCCGCGGAGCCGCTGTTTCACAAGATCCTGGTCTTCGGATTGTTCCTGGGAATCGCATTGCTCTTTTTCTCGGTCTTGATGGAGCGGATTCGAGAAAGCCGGACCGACCGCTACAAGGGGGTACTGAAATGATCGTCGTCACCAATCACGAAGTCGCCGGCAAGCGGATTGTGCGGTCCCTCGGCATCGTTCGCGGCAACACGGTCCGGGCCCGGAGCCTGGGCCGGGACATCCTGGCCATCCTTCGCACGCTTGTCGGCGGCGAGATCCATGAGTACGTCAAACTGATGGCCGAAGCCCGGGAGCAGGCCATCGACCGCATGGTCGAAGAAGCCGAGGAACTGGGCGCCAACGCCATCGTGGGAACCCGGTTCGCAAGCTCGGAGGTGATGGCGGGGGCCGCCGAGCTTCTGGTCTACGGGACCGCCGTCGTGGTGGAGTGAAG
>CAYRCA010000565.1:0-3328 GCA_964422565.1 uncultured Acidobacteriota bacterium
GACATGCCCGCATAGATCAGCGGGAGTTCCACGTTCTGCAGGGCTGTGGCGCGGGGCAGCAGGTTGAAGGTCTGGAAAACGAAACCGATCTCCCGGTTGCGGATATGGGCGAGCTCGTCATCGTCCATCGTGCTGACGAGTTTGCCGTTGAGGAAGTACCGACCCTGGGTGGGGGTGTCGAGGCAGCCGATGAGGTTCATCAACGTCGACTTGCCCGAACCCGATGGTCCCATGATGGCGACGTACTCGTTCTTTTGAATCTCGAACGAGACCCCGTGTAGCGCATGGATTCTCTCGGAACCCATCTCGTAGGTCTTCCAGAGGTCATCCGTTCTGATGAGCGGTTCCGCCACGAGAACTAAACTAACCCCTTTCCCGCCTCTCGATCTTTACCGGATCGCCGTCCGCAAGGGTGCGCAGGGTTCTGTAGCTGCCCGTCACGATGGTGTCCCCCTCCCCGAGTCCGGAGAGGATCTCCATGAGCGCCTCGCCGATGATCCCCGTGTCAACGGGCGTGAACAGCGCCCTGCCGTCCACCACCCTGAAGGCGCCCTCGATCTCCATCCTTTCGGCGCTGGCCCCCGACCCGGGCGCGGACGCATTCGCCGCGGAGGTGGATTCTTCCGGGCGAACGATCCGCCCCTCCTCGTCGACCTCGAACTCGCGGATCGTCAAGGCCTGGATGGGGATCGCCAGGGTGTCCCGGCGAACCGCCGTCGTGATCTCCCCGGTGCAACTCAATCCGGGGCGGAGCGCATCGGGGGGGTCCTCCAACTGGACGACCACCTTGAAGTCGCGGGCTTCCTGCTGCTGGCCGAGCTTCTGAATGGCCGAGTTTCCAATCTCGGTCACAGTTCCCTTGAGAGGGCGGTTGGGCAGAGCGTCGACCTTGATGACCGCCGGTTGGCCGAGCTTGACGTCGACGATGTCGGTCTCGCCGACCTGGAGTTCGGCCTCGATGACGGACAGATTGGCAATGATCATCAGGGTCGCCGCCGGATTGTTCAGCGTGCCCGGGACGGCGCGCTCGCCGACCTCCACGTTCAGCTGGGTGATCACTCCGGCAAGAGGGGAGCGAAGCTCGGTCTTGCTGAGAAGATCGCGGCTCCGATCGAGGAATGCCTCCTGCTGGGCGACGCGGCTCATCGAGCTTTCATAGCCCAGCTTCGCCTGCTCCAAGACGACTTGACTTACCCGGTACTGGGCCCGGGCTTGGTCGAGCCTCACCGCGGCGGTGGTCAGGGCCGCCTCGGAGGCGACCAGATCGTTCCGCGCGGCCTCGTAGGTGTCCCTGGGAATCAGATTGTCCTCAAAGAGCTGCTGCCGTCGGTCAAAAGTCGACCGGCTCAACTGAAAGCTTTGACGCGCCCTCTCCACCTCCGCCTCGGCCACCCGGACGCCAGCCAGGTCCCTGTCAACGTTCGACTCCTGAACCGAGATCTGGGCGAATTGGTTGCGGGCCTCCGCCCGCGCCGAGGCCAGGAGAGCCTCCTGCGCCCGCGCCTCGGTCAAGGTCTGCATGGGGTCGATGCGGAGCAGCAGGCTTCCCCGCTCCACGAAATCACCCTCCCGCACGAACAACTCCGTGATCACCCCGGTGATCTCGGCCTGAAGCTCCACATACTCTCGGGGCTTGACCTCGCCCGTCGCCGAGACGATGGCCACCAGCTCACCGCGCCGTTCGACGGTTCCCGTCTCGACGGACGTGAGCGTCTGGCGCCCGGCGCTCAGGCTGAAGCCGATGATCGCCGCCAAAGCCGCCAGGACGATGAGAGAAATAAGAATCTTCCGCTTGCTCTTCATTCTCTGGGCGCCACCCTAACAACTACGACCGAGTTTACCGAAAAGTTCGCGTTTCAACCAATTTGCCGATACGGGTGCGGCGTCCGTTTTATTCAACGGAAGGGAGAGGCGGGTGCGGCCGAGGCCAATTCGGTTAAGATGGGCTCGCATGCTCAGCTACGAAGACGCCCTGCAGCTTATCCTCGACCGAATCCCAGCGCCGTCACGGGAAAGCGTGCCCGTCACGCGGGCTTTGGGGCGGGTCTTGGCCGAGGACGTGGCGGCCGACATCGACTTGCCGCCTTTTAGGCGGGCGGTGATGGACGGCTTTGCCCTTCGGAGCAAGGATCTGGAGCGGGGTTGGTTTCGCCTCCGGGTCGTCGCCGGCGACGAAGCCGGAGCGGGTTTGGCGCTTCGCGTCGGTCCGGCCGAGGCCGTGCGCATCATGACGGGCGCGCCAGTGCCGGCGGGGGCCGACGCGGTCCAGCGGGTGGAGCTGACCGAGGCCCTGGAGGGAAACGAGGTCCTGGTGCGCGAGCCGGTCGCGGCGGGGACGTATGTACAGGAGGCGGCCGCAGAGGTACGCCGGGGAGATCGGGTCCTTTCGGCGGGACAGGAGATCGGGCCGCCGCAGGTGGGGGTGCTTGCCTCCTTTGGGCGGAGCTCGGTGCGCGTCTATCGCACTCGCGGCGCGGCGCTGATTCCGACGGGAGACGAACTGGTGGAAATCGGCGCGACCCCCGCCTTTGGCCAGATTCGTAACGCCAACGGTCCGATGCTGTTGGCCCAGGCGCGTCGAGCGGGGCTACGGGCGCGCTTGCTGACGCCGGCGGGGGATGATCCCCGAGCTCTTCGGGAGGTTGTCCGCCAGAACCGCCGGGTGGATATTCTGGTTTTCAGCGGGGGGCTTTCCATGGGGGAGCGGGACTACGTCCGGGGCGTCCTCGAGGACGAGGGCGTGGAGGTCGTCTTTCATCGGGTGGCCGTGAAGCCGGGAAAGCCGGTCTTGTTCGGACGCCGCGGTGGACAGTTGATCTTCGGCCTGCCGGGCAATCCGGTTTCCACCTTCGTGACTTTCGAGTTGTTCGTGCGGCCGGCGGCGCGGCGATGGATGGGCCTTTCCGCGCCGGTGCCGGCGCGGGCGCGACTCCAGGATCGGATCCGCCATCGTCCCGGCCGGCTGTTCTTCAAACCGGGCCGTTGCGACCTCTCGGAGGGGAGGATCCTGGTCCGCCCGATCGAGACGGGCGGCTCTTCGGATATCACCGGCTTTGCCCGGGCAAACTGCCTGATCATGGTGCCCGCCGACCGGGAGGTCCTGGAAGCGGGAGAGACGGTGTCTTTTCTATTCTTGAACAGTTTGTTTCTCGGTAATTGGCGGGAGCAAGGAGTTGAAGCTATCTCATGTTGACAAGCGGGGCCGATCGACCATGGTCGACATCGGCGGAAAGACCCTGTCGGCGCGCCTGGCGCGGGCCGAGGGACGGCTGTTCGTCTCGCCGGACACGGTGCGCATGATCCTCACCGCCTACAGCGATCTCGAGCC
>CAYRCA010000566.1:0-3327 GCA_964422565.1 uncultured Acidobacteriota bacterium
GACGTCGCCCCACCACATGAGACGGGCCCTGCTCACCTTCCGAAAGGCGGGGTTTAGCGAGGTGGCGGGAGTCAGCGCGTTTGATACCGCCCAGCCGGTTGAACTTCGCTACCGGAGCGAGGATCTGGGGGGGAGGCGGATTCCGGCGGCGCCGGACATCGGGAGCAGTCTCTTCCTCCGTTACGGCTTCTGGGCGAATCTGCGCCTCGAGGTTCGCGTCGCCTCGGAGCTCATGGCCCTGGTGTACTACTGGGTCAGGGGTTGGATTTAGCGGGTTTCCGCTCGGATGGACGCGAGTTTCGGGTTTCGAAGTTGGCGACGGCGGGGACCACCTCCAAGGGGATTTTTTTCACCGTGAAGACCGCGAAGGGCGCGAAGAGATTTTTTCCCGCGAAGAGATTTTTCCCACGGAATGGCTCGAAACGGAGAACCCTTAGCGGTCTTAGCGGTCTTCGCGGTAGCAATTCTTAGCGATCTTCGCGGTCTTTGCGGTTGCAGCTTGGATTGTCAGACGCCGATGGGTAGAATGAGATCCCGAGTGAGAGTTGCGTTACTTCATTGCGTGGGCCTTATGAAGTCGTAAGGATGAGCGTTATTCGTCGGCCGGCAAGGCGATGACCGTCAAACAAGCCCTGAGCTGGGCGTCACAGTTCGTGTTTCTCGGCCTCCTGGTGGCCTCGTCGCTGATCGCCTCGCTGAGCGTCCGTTTTCTTTTCGTCGGCCCGGTCAGGGACGGGCGGACCGGGACGGGCTACTGGAACTTTGTCTCCTATTCCGTCGAGGCCTTCCAGAACGCCTTCATCCTCAGCCTCCTGGTCGGCGCCGTTGTCTTTTTCCTCTACCAATCCTGGAAGGGGAATGGATCGCGCTCCTTCGCCCGGGAGCTTTCCTTCGGGCTGGGCGGCCTGTCCGTCTTCTATGGCGCCATGACCCTGGTCGGGTTCGCCGTGACGGGCACGCAACCGTTTCCCCGCGTAACGTGGCTCTTCGCCGGGGCCCTCGGGATGTTGGGGTTCGCCAGCTACAAGATCAGCCGGCGGGTCGCTCCCTCCCTGCGGGACCAGCTCCCCTACAGCCGCACCGCCCAGGCCTTCATCGACGCCGCAATGATCGCCGGCGCCCTGGCCTTCAGCTACCTGATCCGCTTCGACGGGCTTCCTCCGGACCATTACCAGAAGCAGTTCCTTCTGGTTGTTCCCTACGCCGTCCTGCTTTACCTGGGGATGAATATGCTCTGGGGCGTCCATTCCTTCGTCTGGCGGTTCACCAGCCTGCGGGAGGCCCTGGTGATCGCCCAGTCGGTGGCCTCCGCCGCGCTGATCGCGCTGGTGCTTCGGATTCTGGTGCTGGAGAGCTATGACGCGGTGCGTGTCCCCTTTGGCGTGCTCATCGCCCACGCCGCGCTCTCCTACGTGGGCCTTCTGGGCGCCCGGGGACTGCGGCGGATCCAGTTTAACTACTACAACGCCAAGAGAAAAGGGACGCCGTTCCCGGAGCGGGCCCGGAACATCCTGTTGGTGGGGGCGGGCGACACCGGGATGATGCTGACCCAGGAACTGGCGAAGCGGCCGGACTTCAATATCGTCGGTTTCCTGGACGACGATCCCCAAAAACGGCGCCGGGTGATCAACGGGATCCGGGTGCTCGGGACGACGCGGGAATTGCGACGTGTTGCGGCGGCCCACGAAGTCGGCGAGATCGTCTTGAGTATGCCCACGGCGCCGAAGAGCGTGGCGAGGCGTGTTGTGGCCGACGCCGAGACCCTGGGGCTCAGAACCTCGACGGTACCCAGCCTGTCCGAGATCGTCCTGGGCAAGGTTCGTCTGGGCCGCCTCCGGCCGGTGCGGATGGAGGATCTGCTGGGGCGGGCCTCCATCGAGTTCGCGGCCGACGACCGGCAACTGATCGGCGCCTATGCGGGGAAGCGGATCCTGGTGACGGGGGCGGGCGGCTCCATTGGATCGGAGCTGGCGCGTCAGCTCAAGGACTTCTCTCCCTCGGAGATCATCCTCCTCGATAAGGATGAAAACGGGCTCTACGAGGTCGCCTTCGAGCTGAGGGAGGAATATGGGGGGAGGATCGCCGAGGTGGTGGCCGACATCCGCGACGTGCGGCGGCTGGAGAATGTGTTTGCGCGATTCCGGCCGGAGGCGGTCCTGCACGCCGCCGCATACAAGCACGTTCCCATGATGGAGCACAACCCGTCGGAGGCGATCTTCAACAACGTGCTGGGCACACAAAACGTCGTCGAGACGGCCTCGCGGCACGGATCGAGCTTCTTCCTTCTCATCTCCACCGACAAGGCGGTCAATCCCACCAACGTCATGGGCGCCTCCAAGCGCGTCGCCGAAATGATCGTCCGGCGCCAGGCGTCGTCGAACGGGAGGATGCGGTCTTGCTGTGTCCGCTTCGGCAATGTCCTCGGCAGCCGGGCCAGCGTGGTGCCGTTGTTTACGAAGCGCATCGCCCAGGGGAGGAACATTCCGGTGACCCATCCCGAGATCCGACGGTATTTCATGACGATTCCCGAGGCGGTGCAGCTCGTCCTGCAGGCGGGATCGCTGGCGCGCCGGGGGGAAACCTTCGTCCTGGATATGGGAGATCCGGTCCGAATCGTCGACCTGGCCAGGGACTTGATCGAGCAGTCGGGACTCGTTCCGGGCGAGGACATCGAGATCGAGTTCACCGGTCTGCGCGCCGGCGAAAAGCTGTTCGAGGAGCTCCTGGTCGACCCCGAGGGGGGAACGAGGAGCACCAAGTACCCGAAGATCTTTATCGACCCGCTGGCGGAGGAGGGCGCGGAGCCGCTGGAAACCGCCCTGGCGGAGCTGGAGACCGCCGCCGCGGCCGAGGACTTCGAGGGGATCTACCGGGCCTTCGAGCGGCTGGATATCGGCTACCAGCGTCGCATTCTTCCCCTCTCCGAACGGGCGGTCAAGCGGTGACCTTCGCCCCCTCTCCGCGTTTCGGGTTCGGCGAACGGCGTTGATGGCCTGGTGGAAGCGCGGGCTGCTTGATTGGGGGCTGCCGACGGCCGTGGCCCTGGCCGCGCCGGCCCTGTTGTTTCCACGGCCGGAATGGATGTGGGCGGCCCTCCTGGTTCCGGCCGCCCTTCTGGTCAACTTCGCCCTCGCTCGGAGGTTCGTCGAGCCCAATCCGCTGAATGTGCCGCTCCTTCTCCTGTTGGGAATGGTCGGGGTGAGCCTTTGGGCCACCTTCTCCATCGAGTTCAGCCTGGGCAAGGTGGCGGGGACGCTGCTCGGCGTGTTCCTTTTCTGGGCGGTCCAGCAAGTCGCCCGGGACGGACGGAGGCTGGCCGCCGCGGTC
>CAYRCA010000567.1:0-3325 GCA_964422565.1 uncultured Acidobacteriota bacterium
GTCACCAGCAAAAAACGGCGACTGGAGTAGCCATCGCCGGCCAGGTCGGCGACCTTGAGGGCCTGCTCGCGAGTATTGCGCCCCTTCGGTTCGAACCAGATCCGGTCCGGGGAAACACCCCGCAGGACCAGTTCCCGCTTCGTGCGGACGATGTCGCTGTCTTCATCGGCGGGGTCGGAGGGCAGAGCGACGACGACCTTTGCCGCCGCGTGCTCCCGGGCCTGCTCGGCGGCGTAATAGGTGCGCAGGAGCCCCGAGCTCGATGGAATCCCTTCGCCCCCCAGCAGGACGACGAACTCGGGCGCCTCTTGAAGCTGAAAGGGAGTCGCGGCAAGCCATCGGTTCATTTTCCCGGGAACGCTCGTGAAGGCGAGCAGGAGCGGCACCAGCGCAACCGCGCTCCAGAGCAGGAGGACGACTCGGAGGACGCGAATCCCGGCGTGCGCGAACTTCGGCCACACATGCCCGCGCGCTTCGCTCACCGATTCGCCTCCATCTGGACCCTGTATCTGGTCATTTCGGGTTGTCCCGGCGCGGAGATGCGGAGACGCGGAGGGAAGGGTAACGCAGAGGCGCGGAGCCGCAGAGATGAATTCCCTCTGCGTTCTCTGCCCCTCCGCGTCTCCGCATCTCCGCGTCTCTGCGTTAGCTGGGATCAGCCGGGTAGAACTCTGGCCGGCCGACCTTGTTCGGCAAGCAGGGCAACCGCTTTCTTGTCGAAGGAGACAAAGGTCTCGCCCCCCAGCCAGCTCCCCTCATGGGCGATGGCGCCGTCGGCAAAATCGCCTCCCGCCTCGAGCATGGCGAGGCCCGCCTCGACGGCGGGTCGATTGACCAGCAGATTGCCCGTGTCGAGCAGCGCCCTCACGGCTGTGGCTATGTCGGCGGGGCTCAGATCATAAATCTTGCGCAGCACCCAGACGAACTCGCACAGGGCGGGAACCGCGACGGCAATGACGGTGGCTTCTTTCAGGACCTTTTCCGCAGCCGCCGCCTGTCTTGCGTCGTCGCACAAAACGCCGCGCACCAGCACATTGGTATCGACCGTGATCCTCATTCCCGGCCTGCCCACCCGCGAGCCGCCGCTTCATTCATCTCCTCGACGGAGGCCGCTTTTCGGCTCTTCCCGGCAAGCAGCCCAATGAAGCCGTCGATGGTTCCTCTCGCACGGGCGGCCTTGACCTCGATACGACCGCCGGGCAATTCGCTGATCTCGATTTTCCGGCCCGGCCCAACGCCAAGGTGGCGCAGCAAGTCTTTCCGTAAGGTAACCTGACCTTTCGCGCTGACCGTCAAGGTAATCATCTTCCGCGCCCTCCTGAAATCCCGATTGCCCTATGGTAAGGCATTTATCTCTTACCTGCAAGCTCACCCGTCCTTCTAACTTGCCCTCAGTCCGGATTCACCTCTTCGAGATCCGAAGCTTCAAAATGCGGGCGCTCGCCGTTCTCCACATACGAATCGTAGAGTCTGCGGGCGACATCCTTAGCAATCTCGACGGTTTCCTCGATGGTCCTGCCTTGAGCGACGAGTCCGGGGACGTCATCGCCACTCCCTAAATAGACGCCTTCGACGGATGTCCGCCGCCGCCCGTACCGCCTCAACCACCCGCTGCAGGCCGTTCTCCGTCATCGCCGAACCCGACGGCAGGCAGAGGCCGCGTTCGATATGCGAAAAGTGTCATTCTTCGATCCCTTCCACACTCGACGTCGCCGAGTTCATCCAGGCTTCGACCTGTACACATCGCCTCGCGGGCCGATATGATCGACGCAGATGACTGCGTTTTCCTGATCGACCCAGAAGATAACTCGGAGATTGCCGACGCGAATGTGCCGATAACCGGCCCATTCGCCGGCCATTGTCACGACGCCGGGGTACTCGGCCGGGTTCTCGCCCAGGAGCGCGAGGCCTGAACGCACCCGTTCTTGCTCGTTCCCGGAAAGCCGCTCGTAGTATTTCAACGCGCGGCGATGGACAACAACGCGAATCATCCCAAGGTCTCGAGGTCGACGTAAGCGTCGCGCCGGCTCTCGCGATCCCGTCTCGCCTCACGCAGGTCCTCGATCACCTTCTCGTCGAGGTCCAGGCCCAACATCTCGCTGATCTCGATAAACTGGTCCCAGGAGATGATCACTTCCTTGGGCCTGCCGGCCTCGTCGATCACGATTTTCTTGCGCAGCTCGAACATCGCACTATCCTTCCGACCGTCCCGCGCTCCCATGATAGCAAGACTTCAACCTTCGGAGGTCCCGCCCTCTTTCACCGAGCGTCTCGGTCGCCGATCGCAGGCCGCAAGGTCCGTCCCTCTAGCAGCCAACCCAGAGGCGCCTCCCAATCTCCGCGCCGAAATTCACGGGTGGTCGACCTTATCGTTGACCAGCAGGTCGAGCCGAAGCGGGTTGGCCAGTCTTTGCCCTTTGCAGGTCAGCGGGACCTTCTTTCGCCCCCAGGGCTTCGGCGGCGTCTTCGACGAGGGGGAGGTCGTACCGTCGGCAGAAGTCGAGGATGGGCTGCAGTTCGGCGCTTTGACCGTAGAGGTGGACGGCGGCGACGAAGGTGAGGTCGGAGACGACGACTTCGTCGCCCGCTTCGATCCCGGCCAGGATGAGGGCCAGATGAAGCCCGGCGGTTCCCGACTGGAGGGCGACGGCGCCGCGAGTCCCGACCAGCCGGGCGAACTCGTCTTCGAACGCGTCCAGTTCCGGCCCGACGGGCGCCAGCCACCCGCTCTCGACGGCCCGGCGCAGAAACTCGACCTCGAGGCCTGAAGCCTCCGGCGGCGAAAGGTAAATTCGTCGCGCTTCAGTCTTCATTCACCGTCGCCGCCCGGGTCCCCTCCGCCCCCCCTCTTTCAAGAACAAAAGAAACATCTTCGCGCCCTTCGCGCTCTTCGCGGTAAAAACTCTCACCGCCAAGGGCGCCAAGAGCGCGAAGGTGGCAGGCTCCTTGGGCTCCTCACCAGCTCGATGCCCCGGAATCCTCTTTGAAACCCCAGTGCGTCTCAACTTGTTTAGATACGGCCCATGTCGGGCACACTGGCACGGCCATCCTGGCCGTGACCGTTGGTGTCAGCACCGAACGCCGGGTTTCGCGGCCGGAGGAACGGAATGGCTGCCCTTTCCGCAAGTCACGGGCGGGGACGCCCGTGCCACCTTTGCTCCCGCCGGGCAATGCTCCGGCACCCGCACGGGCGGTGTTCTCCTTCAACCTTCAGGCCCCTTCGAAACCGGTTGGGCTCGTTCCCGACGCACCACCGCACCCCAGTAGGAGACGAGCGCGAGTCCCGCGCGGACAAACTCACGCCTCCGCTCAGCGGTAGTCCGCG
>CAYRCA010000568.1:0-3321 GCA_964422565.1 uncultured Acidobacteriota bacterium
CGGCAGTTCACTTTGGCCGTCGCCTTCTGGGGCAGCGCGTTCGGCGCGTGTCCCGCATCGAGCAGCGTCGCGATGCACGTCGTCCGCGTCGTGCCGACGTGCTCGGGCATCCTCCAGAGCGCGTCGGCGGCCTCCTTATCCTGGGGATTGGCGGCGAAGCGCCGTGGGAATCCACCCTGAACCCCGGGGGGGAAACACCCGGTGCGTCCGAGGAAGCAAGATACCACAGAAAAGGGGACGATGCCCCGTGCACCCCTTCGTCGGGGAATCTCGATGGTTTTCACCCTTCGAACGAGAAGATCTCAATCAGAAGCCTGCGGCCTTGTCCGCCGCGTAATCGACGGATATAGCCAACGGGCGAGAGGCGGCTGGCGACATCTTCCTCGGGATGGTTGCGGAGATCCCGGTAGCGGTCCAGTCCGTCGGGACCGGAACGGAAGGCTCCGGGACCTTTCCATCAGCTGACCCACATCTTACTTCAAGTCGTGAAACCGGGTTCCCGGTCGGTTATGCTTGATTCCCGAACCTGCGAAAGGAGAAGAATGGGCAAGCTCGAAGGCAAGGTGGCGGTGGTGTCGGGCGGGACCAGCGGGATGGGGCGGGCCATCGCCCTCCGGTTCGCCCGGGAGGGGGCGGCCGTGGTGGTCGGCGGCCGCAACGCGGAGCGGGGCGCGGCCGTGGCGGCGGAGATCGATCGCGACGGAGGACGAGCCTGCTTCATCGGCGGCGACGTGTCGCGGGTGGAGTGGAACCGCCACTTGGTCGAGGAGGCCGTCGGGCGGTTCGGAGCGCTACACGTTCTGGTTCCCAACGCGGGCGTCCTGGGACTCGGTTCCATCACCGAGGTCAGCCTGGACACCTGGCACGAGACAATCGACATCAATCTGCACGCCGTTTTCTATCTGCTTCGCCTCGGGATTCCGGAGATCCAGCGAAGCGGAGGGGGTTCCATCGTCGCGACCGGCTCGATTGCCGCCTTCAAGGGGTTTCCGAACCATGCCGCGTACTGTGCCTCGAAGGGTGCCCTGGTGCCGTTGATCAAGCAGGTGGCCATGGACTTTGCGCCCGCCGTCCGGGCGAACATCCTGTGCCCGGGTCCGGTGGACACGCCGCTGATCTGGGAGTCGGCGGCGGCGTTTCCGGTTCCCGAGAGGGCGGTGTCCGACGCGGCCGCTCGAAACCCCATGAAGCGGTTGGGCCGGCCGGAGGACATCGCCGACGCTGCGCTCTTTCTCGCCTGCGACGATTCCCGCTGGATCACGGGCGCGGCCCTCACCATCGACGGCGGGATCACCTGCCTGTGACGAACGGAAGTCGGTCGGAAGGATTGGCCCCGTCGGCGCCCGCGCAGGTGATCCCGCCGTCGATGCTGCGGCAACTGCATCCGATTCTGGCCGCGCTGGCGATGGCCCTGAGCTCGGTCAGTGTGGTCGCCAACTCCCTGCGATTGCGTCGTCGCCGCCTGGAGTGAGCCGCCGCGATCAGTAAGCCATCCGATGAAGGAAACGAAAGCCTGAAAACCGCGGCGAGCAGGCAGCGGTGTGTACTTGCTGCCAGCTCGGTTCTTTCTTGAATGGAGGTTGGAAATGGCCGAGGTATGGGATGTCGTATGTGGAATGCGGGGCGACCCGGACCGGTGGAAGTCGATGGCCGAGTACCGGGGAAAGCGGTATTTCTTCTGCTGCGACGGTTGCAGGGGCGCCTTTCAGCGTTCGCCGGAGTACCATCTGGAGAACTTCGCCCAGGAGCACCGGGGGGTCGATCCCAATCCCGCCGGCAAATGAGTTGTTCCGTGAGACCGCCCTTTGTTTCCGGAGGTATCCGAGAGTCCCGCCGGCCTCGTTCGGGGCGGGTTCGTCGGACTACCGAACGCCGCCCGCTCTCGATTACCCTGGGGGCCGAAGAACTCCCGGGAAGCCGGCTCAGGGCTGGGTCTCGCCGTCGGACGTCTTGGATTGTCGGGATTCGCGCGACACGCCGCACGTTTTGCCCAGTCAGGTGGGAATCCCGAGCTTGGGAAGGATCCAGACCTGGAGCGCCAGCCAGAGGCCCACAAATAGAGCGACCAGTATCAGATCGGCGAACTGCATTGGACCTCGTTCCCTCTCGACAGCTCTTTGAGAACCGGCGGACGGCGGAAGCTCGCTCCGAGCATCCGCCTCTCCGGCGCCGGATCTTCCGCCGCGAGGACCATTGCGCGACCTGCGGCTTCGGGATAGCATCTTTGATCATATCACCGCGATACCTCGATCAGTGGATTTGGTCGAACGGTTAACGTTGGAAGGAGTTGTGACGCATGTATTGGCTGACGGTGTACTCGGTTCTTGTTGCCGCGGCGGTCCCGGCGGCCGGTGTTCCGGACGCCGGCGATCCGGCGCCCCCGTTCAAGCTGTTGGGTTCCGACGGAGAAGTCTATGAGTTGAGTCAATTCCTGGGACGGAAGCCGGTCGTTGTCGCCTGGTTTCCCAAGGCTTTTACCGGCGGCTGAACGATGGAATGTGAGTCGCTGCGTGACAGCGGCCAGGAATTGCAGTCCTACGATGTCGTCTATTTCGCGGCCAGTGTCGACGATGAGGAGACCAACCGTCGGTTTGCCGAGTCTCTGGACTTGAACTATCCTATTCTCAGCGACCCCGACAAGGCGGTGGCCGCCGCTTACGGCGTCCTCCACGAGTCGGGCAACTTCGCCCAGCGCTGGACCTTCTATATAGACAAGGAGGGCCGGATCGCCCGTATCGACAAGGAGGTGAAACCGGCTTCGAGCGGCGAGGATATGGTTCGCCATCTGGAGGAGTTGGGGTTTCCGAGAAGGTAGGCGAAAGCCGTCAGCCGTTGCCTTGGGCTCCGGGTTTCGGCCCCTGCACCCCCGGGGTCGGGCTCTTCCCGGCCGGGCATCGCCCGCCGGACGGAAAAACAGCCGCCGGCGGGAGCGGGTAACGGTTAGAATGGGCTTGTGGAGACTCTCGCGGAGTTTGATCGAATCGCCCGTCTTTCCCTCGACGAGCTGAGCAGCGTCTATGGGCCGGTGCCCAGTTGGCGGGTCGGCGCGTCTCTGGGGGTCGACCTTCTCTGCGTCAACTCAATCTGTTCCTTCAACTGCAGTTATTGCCAGCTCGGGAACATCCAGGTTCACAGCGGTCTTCGCCGGCTCTTTGTCCCCACCCAAAAGGTGGTAGAGGACTTTCGGAAGAGTGCCTGGCGCAGGGCCGACGCGATCACCTTTTCAGGCAGCGGCGAACCAACTCTGGCGGTGAACCTGGGAGAGACGATCCTTTGGACTCGCGATTTCTCCGGCAAGCCCACCGTCGTGGCCGATCCCGA
>CAYRCA010000569.1:0-3311 GCA_964422565.1 uncultured Acidobacteriota bacterium
ACAGATATCCGTAAAAAAAGTCAAAACCCTGTCTGTTCGGCTGACCCTCGGTCAATGGACCGCCCAAGCCCCATTTTCCGATCGCGGCGGTTCGATACCCGGCCTCCTTTAAGACCTTCGCCAACGTTACGGTTTCAGCGGGAATAGGCCGCTGACCCTCCAACTCCGGACTCTCATACATGGCCCGAAAACTCCAAACGTCACCTCGGTCGGGCAGTTCGCTGTTGCGACGGATGTAGGCATTTCCGGTGTGTCTTCCGGTCATGAGCACGTATCGTGAAGGCGCGCACACCGGAGAACCGGCATAGTGATCGGTAAACCTCATTCCGCTTCGGGCGAGTGCGTCGAGATTCGGTGTTTCGATCTTTTCCTGGCCGTAAACTCCAAGCTCTCCGTAGCCGAGATCGTCGGCCAGAATATAGATGATATTCGGCCGTTCGGCCTCCCGAGGCGGATGGTGAGTGGGCACGCATCCGAAAAGCAGTCCGACGGAAAGAACTAGAAGGAGACAGGTCCTCATCATCGTCCTCCGCGAAACTCAAGCGGAACTTTCCGCACCGCGTCTTCGGCGATTCGCGTCCCGGCTTCTCCCTTACAAGAGAAGCGCCACCGTCTTACGCGGAACCGCGGGAGGTGGAATCCCCTCCGGAGGGCTTCTCCGCCCTCTCCTCCAACACCTCGCGAATCAGGTCCTTCAACCACTCGCGGTCGTCTTCGCTCATCTGGACGCCAAAGGGCTTGCTGGCCTCACCGAAGTACACGCTACGATGTGGAAAGGGAATCTCGATGCCCAACTCGTCGAACTTCTTCTTGATGCGTCGGTTCATCTCCCGGCCGACCATCCACTGCCGGATCGGCGGCGTCTTGATCCGCATCTTGATGATCACGGCCGAGTCGGCGAACTCGTCCACGCCGAGAACTTCGAGCGGCTCCAGAATGAAGGGCTTGAACTCCGCCTCCTCCATCATTTCGTCGGCCAGTTGTTTGACCACTCTTACCACGTGGTCGGTGTCCTCCTTGTACGCCACGCCGAGATCGAACACATAGAAAGAGAACTCACGCGTCATATTGGAGAGGGAGGTGACCGTCCCGTTGGGAAAGACGTGGACGACTCCGTCCAGGCTGCGCAACACGGTCGTTCGCAGGTTGATCTCCTCCACCAGTCCGCCGGTGCCGTTGATGATGGCCACGTCGTTGACGCGGACCTGGTTTTCGAGGAGCATGAACATGCCGGAAATCACGTCGCGGACGAGGTTCTGCGCGCCGAAGCCCACGGCCAAGCCGACGACGCCCGCTCCCGCCAGAATGGGGCCGATGTCGAATCCGGCTTCTCTCAAGACCATGATCAGGGCCATCGCCCAGACGATCACCGAAGCCGTCTTGCGGATTATGCCGCCGAGCGTCGCCGCCCGCTTTTCCAACTCTCCCTCGAGGGTGTCGGCATGGCGCCGCATCGCGGCCACGACGCGGACCCTGAACTTGGGAACCCACCTGTTGATCAGAGTTGTGAGGATGACGGCCGCCACGACAATAAGCGTGACGCGCACCAAGCTCTGAAACAGCGGGATGAAGATCTCCAGCGTAAGTTCGTCGAATTCCGGCACCAGCCCATCCTAGACATCGAAACCTGTCCGCGCAACCCTCGGTAGGTATGGTGTCGCTCTCCCGAATTCTTTCCGTCGAGGAAATCGGAACAGACGGGGTCCGTCGATATCGCCGTTCCCGAAGCCTTCGCCGCCTTCGGCCCCGTTTCGGAGAGGAATCCGGCCGGTTGGGGTCTAGCCATGGTCTAGCCAGACACGAACGGATCGGAGAAAATACTGAAAGGCGGGGGTGCACAACATCGATCTTTCACGGGAAGGCGAACCATGAGCGGACGCAAACGCAGAGTGTCGCGGCGGAGTTTCGTCAAGACCGCGGGCAGGGCGGTTGTCGCGGGTATGGCGGCGCCGCATCTCATTCCTTCGGGCGTTCTGGCGCGCCGCGGCGCGGCGGGCGCCAATGACCGTCTGACATTCGGGTTTATCGGCGTGGGCGGCATGGGCCGCTACCATTTGCGGGAGATCAAGGCGTTGATGGACGGTGGGGAGGCGAACATCGCGGCCGTCTGCGACGTGGACGAAGGCAGACTGGAGACCGCTTCGGAAATCGCCGGGCCGCAGGCCGACGTGTATCGGGACTACCGGTATGTGTTGCAGCGCGAGGACATTGACGCCGTGGTCATTTCGACGCCCGACCACCTCCACGCCGTGCAGACGGTGCACGCGGCGGAGTGCGGCAAACACGTGTTTGTGGAGAAGCCCGCCTGCTGCACTGTCGCCGAGGGGAAGGCGATGATCGACGCCTGCAACCGCAACCGCGTCGCCGTGCAGGTCGGATCGCAAGGGCGCAGTCAACCGGAGGCCTATCTCGCCCACCGGTACCTCGTCAACGGCAACATTGGAACCGTGCGAAGGGTCGACTGCTGGCACTATCCGAGTCCGCAAGGGGGCGTCGAGCCGGATGGAGACCCGCCCCCGGAATTGGATTGGGACCTGTGGCTCGGCCCGCTCCGCCGGCGACCGTTCAATCCGGGTTACGCGCACGGGACCTTCCGTTGGATGATGGAGTCGGGAGGGGGGCAGATCCGGGACCGGGGCGCCCACGTGATGAGCTGCGCCATGTGGTGGATGGGCGCCGACGGCACCGGTCCGGTCGAAGTGGAGGCCACCGGCGAGGCGCCCCTTCGCGGCCTCTGGGACTCGGCGGTCAACATGCAGGTCACCTACACGTTCGAGAATCCGGATTGGGTGCTCACCTGGAATCAACCGGGCGATCCCTTACCACCCGAGGAACGGGATGGAACCGAACCCGGCGGGGCCATCTCGCGCCCCGGTTACGGGGCGCTGTATACCGGCACGGACGGAACCTTCCATCATTGGGGGGGCGACGGCGGCACCTGGGTCGAACGCAAGGCGCGGGAGTGGCGGCCCGGGTCCGGCGCGAAAGACGTCTACCGCAGTCCCGGGCACAAACAGGATTGGTTCGACGGCATCCGCACCGGTCGCAGGACGATCATGAACGTCGAGGCGGGCGTTGACGTGGCCATCCTCACCATCCTGGGAAACCTGTCGTTCCTTTTGGGCCGCAAGCTCCGCTGGGACCAGAAAAGGCGCGAGATCGTCGGCGACGACTTCGCGCGACGCCTGATGGGTCGACCCGAGCGATATCCCTACGCAATCTGATGATCACTCTATCGACCTGTTCCCAATATCGAACAAGGACTCGGTCATGGAAGCATTAACCCTCGAAGAACTGGTCGAGAACATTCG